>JAFRWU010000076.1 GCA_017441705.1 Clostridia bacterium
AATTTTTTGTTAATTTTTCGCCCGGCTCACGGTTATGATACAACTTGGATACAACTCTGTTTTATGATGGTCACGGAAAGGGGATTTCAGCCCCGCCGAAGGAGGAAAACGGCCGGACGCGCGGCGCGTCCGGCGCCGCGGGGGATCGTGTCGGAAGGAGGGGGAACCGTCCGGCTTGATCCCGGGAGAAAAGGTTCCCTGACATCGATTTGGGAGGTAAGGCATGAAACGGAGAATAGTATCGTGGATGCTGCTACTGTGCATGATAGCGGCGCTGTTCGGATCCTGCAGCGGGAATGAAAAAGGGGAAAAGAAAGAGATGGAGAGAGGGAGTACTGAAACCGGGAGCGGCGGGAACGAAGCGAAGCCGGCGACCACCTCGCATACACCGGCAGACAGAATACTGCCCGCCGCCGGTGATTTTGTGATCGGGCAAATGAAAAGCGGCTTTGGGGGCGAAAACGGCAAATGGCTTCTGAGCGAATATCTCGCCTCCTCCGGAACGAAAGCGGAGATCAAAGAATATGCAAGCGAAAAAGAACTGATCGAGGCGGCGCGAACCGGTGAGATCGATCTCGTTTCCGGAAACGATCTGGTCAGTCTGATCCTCGCTTACGAAGGGAATCTGACAAGTCTGGACGCTGTGATCGGCGAATACTATGGTGCCGGGACCTGTTACGACAAGGTGCTGGATGCCGGACGCATAAACGGGTCTTTCCTGATCGCCGTCCCGTTTTTCAACGTCATGCCGGAAAGCGAGATCCTTGTTCCGCGCGGCGCGGTGGACGCTCTGGACGGGAAAGCGCGCTCAATGGAGGAGCTTCTTTCCCTGTTTGACGGGCTGGAAGCGAAGGATCGAAGCCATTCCGGTCCGATGCTGCCGGACATGCTGCTCAATTCTCTGTTGGATCTCCCGGGAAAACGTGTCGGGGGAAAAGCTGCGTTCAACGCATGGACAACGCTCCAAAAGGATCTTGAGGACGATCTGCAAGCGTGGCTTCAGGAGGTGCAGAGCGGAAATGCGTCCGGACGCATGCCGCTGTTTACGTACGGAGGAGAGTCGTCTTTCAATACCGTTTCCTGGAAAGGGCTTTATCAGGAAAACGGCCAGCCGTATACCCAATATGGCAGCGACGCCGTCCTGATCCCGTTCCCCGTCTTCGAAGGCGCAGGTTTCGCGGTGAACACCGTCAGTCAGTCGATTCCAAAGGCGTCCTCGAACCGGGAGGCGGCTATGGCGTACCTTGCCTGGGAGCTTTCAGAGGAAGGCCAGCGAAAAATCGCTTCCTGGGAAGCCAATGGCGGAGGCAGCTGGAACGCGGTGAGCAAAGACGTGAACAGCGAAAGGATCGAGCGGTATCTGAAAAGCTTCATGGATGCCGATCCCGATGAAAATGTGCTTCAGGAGGCGGTAAAGGAAGCAGAAAGGTGTCTGGAAAAAGCAGACCGGCTTGCTCCGGTTTCCTTCTGCCTGAAGCAAAGCTTTTCCGAGTTGCTCCGCCTACGTTCGGCCGGCAGCGAAGAGCGGGAAAGATGGCGTGTCATGCTGAAGGATGGGACCATGGGCGCTGCGGAGGATGCCGAAAAGGCATACTCACTCCTGACATCCTACGTGGAGAAGACAGAGGAAGAGGCCTCCCGCCCGCGGTATTTTGAAGAGGGCACCTTCGATGACTGGCCGGAATATCTTTCTGATTTCCTTGCAGATTACCTTGCCGATCTGGGGTATGAAGTGACGAAAGCGGGATAAGGGGGAAAAAAGAATGAGAAGGAGAAGGATAACGGCGTTTCTTTTGGCGCTCGGCATGATAGCCGGTTTGTTCCCGGCCTGCGGGGAAACGAAAGAAACGGGAGAAAAAGACAAGATCCCGGTGCTGTTTTCGATCCCGGAGGGAAGCGGGGAAAAGCTTTCGGTGACGGGCAAGGCGGTCTATACCGATGGCGAGGAACTCAGCGTTCTCAGCCGGGAAGAAAACGGGAAACTCCGACTGGTCCGTTACGGAGCGGAGTGTTTCCTTGACGACGATCTGCAGCCGACGGTATGGGAACCGAAGCCGGAGGAAGAACGTCCGCGCGCCGTCTACGGGGAGTATGCGCTCTATACGGACCGTCTGACGGTCGGGGAAAAGGAGATCCCGCTGGATCCCGCGCCGCAGGATAATTACGCGGGATTCTGGTCCTTCGACGGGGTCGATTACCTCGTTTCGGATCGCATTGTTTTTGATATGGCCGATATGGAAAAGGAGACAGACCGCTATATCGTCCTGTATCCAGTCACGGAGGAAGGCCTCGGGGATCCCGTGCGCATCGAGGGTACATATATAGCCGGCTTTTCCACCGGGACGGACGGGAAATGGAACTATTTCATGAAAGAGAGCGTTCTGTACCGGACCGACGGAAAGACTCTTCAAAACCTTGGGAACCCGACGCCCTTCGGGGTCAATCTTTCGAAGCTTCGGAGCATCGTGCCGCTGGATGAAGAGAGGGTGCTTTTGCTTTCGGGAAAGAACCTGATCCTTCTTGCGCTGGGGGAAGAAGGCCCCACGGGGGAGCCCACGGGCGGCGAGGGCTTCGGAAACCTTGTGATCGGTATGGACGTCAATATCAGCAGCTCCTTTTCGGAGCTTGTCGCGAGATACAACATGGCCTCTGATTACAAGGTGGAGCTGAAGGAATACGTCGATCCGGAAAAGCTGAATCTCGCGCTCCTCAATCAAGAGGTGGATATCGTGGCGACGCATGACGCCGACCTCATCAAAAACTACGCAGAAAAGAAACTCCTGACGCCGCTGGACGGGGTGATCGGAGACCTGGTCTCCTCCGGGGATATTTTCCCGAACGTACTTCAGATGGGGAAGGTCGCGGGGGAACTCTATATGATCCCCAACGCCTGCATGGTCCTCGGTATGATGCTTCCCAAAACGGTGGTGGAAGAAAAGGGCGGCAGCTTTGCCGATATGAAGGATCTTTTGGAGACCCTGGACGGCCTTGAAGACCGGCGCTTTTTCAATTCGAATACCCGGGACATCACTTTGGGGCATTTTTCCATCAACGGTGCGTACCGGGCCTGGGTGGACGAGGAGGCGGGCACCTGCAGCTTTGAGGACGAATCCTTTATCGCTCTTCTGAAATTCTGCAGCCGGTATGCCCCGGATTCCGCGACGGTGGCCGCCAACCAAAACGGCAAGAGGCCGCTCTTCCAGACTCTGTACCAAATGTACACGCCCGGCGGATACGAATGGGGACTTGCCTACGAAAACCCGAAGGGGAGCGGAAAGACCGATTCACCTTACGGACTGGCGGGACAGATCTTTCCCTGCCCGACGGGAAAGAATACGGGGTATGCACTGGAGCCGGAATTGCTCTTCGGCGTGACCGAAACCTGCACGGTCAAAAATAGCGCCGGGGAATTTCTTTCCTGGATCCTTTCGGAGGAAAACCAACATCCAGAAGATGAGGTGCTGCGGATTCAGATGCAGGACGGCGGGATGCCCGTACGGATCTCCTCCTTCCGGAAATGGATGGAGGAAAGCAAGGAAGAGAATATAGAGAAAGGATACGAAGTGTTTCTCTCTGCCGATCATTATGCCTCCGGAAGCGGAAGCTCGGAGATCGGCAAGGTCTTCATGGAGGAAGGACTTCGTTATCTTCACGGTGAGATCACGGCGGAGAAGGCAGCGGAATATATCCAGAACCGCGTGTCGATCTATCTCGCGGAACAGGGGTAAACCAAGCCTGCGTTTTCCGAATGATCCGGACGGCCTCTTTGCACACCAAACGTCTGAGATCGATTGCCGGGGTGTTTTCATGACAAAACGGGTGCGACCGCTGCGGTCACACCCGTTTTGCCGCTCGTTGGAGGGGTCCGGCGTCCGTTCCTTTTTGTCCCGCGGACGCAGACGCGTCTCCACCTCATCCGTCTCGGCTGACGCCGAGCCACCTGTCTCGCCTGCCGGCTCGGTCGGCGCTTTTGAGCTTGCGCTCAAAGGTCTCCGCCGGAGACCCGCGCCCCTCCGAGGGGAAGGCATGGGGGGAGCGTGTCTTCAAGGGGAAGGCATTGGGGAACGCGCACTCGATATAGCTCAATCAATAGACATGATTATACCATCCGTTTACGGCACGTTCGATCCTGTCAAACTATACGACCGGTCCTATTGCGGTACTTCCCAAAAACCGGGGAGGGAGGCGCTTCCTTACGAAGCGCCTCCCTCCCCGGCTTTTCTTTATTCCAGCCCGGGAAGCTCGTTCTGCTTTTTCACCGTGTCGTATTCCCGACCGGAGCGGAAATAGGGACAGCCGCGGCTTTTCCGGTTCAGAAAGGCGACGTATTCGTCCTCGTCCAGGGACAGGGTGCAGATCTCCTCGTCCGCAAGGTCGTCGTATTCAAAATACTGGCACTCCTCGCAGGGCGTCGGAGAAGGACGCTTTTCCTGATTATCCATCGGTTTTCCTCCCGTTCAGTATGACCTCCCGCAGCTTTCCCGCACGGTAAACGAGCTTCAGGGAAAAGAAAGGCGCGTCCTCCCGGAGAAGCCGGAGGAATACCCGGTCGCCTTCCCAGAGGGGAAGGCCTTCGATCTCGCCGGCGGGCACCCAGCGAAGCTCTCCTTCGTCGCAGACGATCTCCTCTCCGGCGAAATCGGACGAGGTGAAAAGGTGCATATACTCGGTTTCGGGCGCGTCGTCCGCGTCAAAGGTCACGATCCCGCGGAAGCGCCAGGAGCGGAGAAGATAACCGGTTTCCTCCTTTACCTCCCGCACGAGGCATTCGTCGGGGGATTCTCCCGGCTCGAACCGGCCGCCGACGCCGATCCATTTTCCGGCGTTCAGATCGTCTTTCTTTTTGGTGCGGTGAAGCATCAGAACCTCGCCGTCCCGCATGAGGTAACAGAGGGTGGTGTTCAAAAGGGCGCCGCTCCCTTCCCGTTTTTTCTTATTCTATCACATGCCGCATCGCGGGGGCAAGAGGGAAGAGAAGGGAAAAGAAAGAGAGTTTTCCGCGGCACCTTCCGGCGCGGCGGTCCGGGGAAGAAAAACGCGCCGCGGCCGGATGGCCGCGGCGCGAAGCGCTCTCTTCGGCGTTTCTTATTTGATCAGGGTGAACTGACGGATGACGCTGGCGAGGGTGTTGGCGACGGTGGACATGGTCTTGATGAAGATGTCCAGAGCGACGCCGACGACGTCCTTGCGGGTGTCGCCGACCGTATCGCCGGTGACGGTGGCCTTGTGAGCCGGCGAGCCCTTGCCGTGACCCTTGAGGCGTCCGGACTCCACGAATTTCTTCGCGTTGTCGAAAGCGCCGCCCGAGTTGCCCATGAAGATGGCGCGCGGGATGGCCACGATGGTGGCGCCGACGAGGATGCCGCCGACGAATTCCACGCCGAACAGGAAGCCGCCCACCACCGGGATGAACAGCGCGAGCACCGAGGGAACGACCATCTTGCCGATGGCGTTCTTCGCGGCGATGGAGACCAGCTTGTTGTAGTCGGGCTTGACCTTGCCTTCGAGCACGCCGGGGATCGAAAGGATCTTGTCGCCCTCGTCGGCCATGTCGCGCGCGGCTTCGATGGTGTTGTCGGTGAGGAGCGCGGAGAAGTATTCGATCAGGGCGCCGCCCACGATGCCGCCGGCCACGACGGTGAAGGTGGCGAAATTCAGGATCGGGGAAGTGCCTTTGTCGGCGTAGCTCCCCACGTAAGCGGTGATCAGGGAGACGGTGGCGAAGGCCGCCGAACCGATGGCGAAGCCCTTGCCGATGGCGGCGGTGGTGTTGCCCACGGCGTCGAGCTTGTCGGTGATCACACGGACCTCGGGATCCAGATGGCAGGATTCGGCAAGACCGCCGGCGTTGTCGGCGATGGGGCCGAAGGCGTCGATGGAGACCGTCGCGCCTACGAAGGCCAGCATGCCCAAAGCGGCGATGGCGATGCCGTAGGTGCCGCAGATCTTGCCGGAGACGAACAGCGCGATGGCGATGATCAGGATGGGAAGCAGGCAGGAACGGGAACCGATGGCGTCGCCCTTGGTGATGACGAAGGCTTCGCCCTCGGTGGAGATCTCAGCAAGCTTCTGGGTGGGCTTGAAATCGGTGCTGGTGTAGTACTCGGTGATGGCGCCGATGGCGACGCCGCTCAGGATGCCCAGCGTGGCGGAAAGCCAGGGGGACCAGAAGCCGAGACGGAAATCCTCGTAAAGCGCGACGCCCTCTCCGCGGAAGATGATCATCGAGGCGAAGAAGCCGAGCACGATGGTCAGACCGGCCGAGATCCAGGAGGAGAGGTTCAGCTCGCGGGACGGATTGTCGCCCATCCGGCGGATGGCGGCGAAGCCGAGCCCGATCAGGCAGCCGAGCAGGCCGCAGCCGGCCAGCACGACGGGGAAGAGGATGGTGGCGTTGAAGGTGGCGTCGTTTGCGGCGCCGGTGTTCTTAAACAGAGTCACGCCGATCATCATCGCGGCCGCGATGGTGGCGACGAAGCTTTCCAGAAGGTCGGAGCAGTTGCCCGCGATGTCGTTGACGTTGTCGCCGATGAAGTCGGCGATGACGTTCGGGACGCGGCTGTCGTCCTCCGGCAGATCGTGACGGAGCTTGGCAAGGATATCGGAGGAGATGTCGGCTGCCTTGGTGTAGTTGCCGCCGGCCACGCGGTTGAACATGGCCACCACCGAACAGCCCAGAGAATAGGTGGTGATGCGCATGATGGTGGGATTGCAGGTCAGATTGGCGAGCAGGCCGTGACCTTCGGCGTGCGGATCGATGCCGCCGCTGACCAGAATGATCGCCACGAGACCCAGCATGCCGAGGGCCTGGACCGACAGACCGCTGATGCTGCCGCCGGCGAGGGCGACCTTCACGGTCTGGCCGATGTTCATGGATTCCCGCGCCTTGTTGGCGGTGCGGACGTTGGCGTAGGTGGCGCTCTTCATGCCCAGGATGCAGACCGTGCTGGACATCGCGGCTCCCACCAGGAAGGTCGCGCCGCTGGAGACCTCAACGAACAGGGTGAAGACCACGGCGATGACGGCCACGACGACGGCGATCGCTTTGAACTCGGTTTTGAGGAAAGCGTTGGCGCCGCTGCGGATGATACCGGACATCTCGACCATGTCGGGCGTGCCCTCGGGCATCTTCTTGATCCTGACGTAGTTGAACACCACGTAGGCGAGAGCCAGCACGACCAGGCACAGTATCAGATACCATGCAAGTTCCATATGTGTTTACCTCCCATAGGGCATCGGCGGGGAAAGGCGCTTTCAAAGCCCTTTGCAGAAAGATTCCCGCAAAATACCCGAAATTACTATCATGATATCACACCCGGGATGAGATTGCAAGATTCGCTTGCCGTCGATATGGGAAAAAAACGCGAAAAGAGCCTCTTTGAATTGGCGGAAAAGAATAAACCGTGGTCGAAAGCAGCGCAGGCGGGACCGGGGCGCCGGAAAAAGGGAGAAGGGCCTTCCTTTCCGGCGGGGAGAAGCGAAGGAGAAGAAAAAACGCGCCGGAAAGAAACGGATTCTTTCCGGCGCGGGCGGCGGGACGGAGAAAAAGGGGCGGACGGGGGATCGCCCGCTCTTCCCGGATCAGCCGCGGTCTTCCTCCGGCGGGGCGACCAGCATTTCGGCCAGGACCTCCGGCTTGTATTTCATGCTGTCTTCTTCGGAAAGGGTGCGGATCACCCGGCAGGGATTGCCGGCGGCGAAGCTTCCGGCGGGGACGTCGCGGGTGACGACGCTGCCCGCGCCGATCACACAGCCGTCGCCGACGGTGACGCCGGGGCAGACCACCACGTTCGCGCCGAACCAGCAGTCGCTTCCGATGGTCACGGGCTTCGCGTAGCACATGCGGATCGGCTTGCCGTCGGGATAATAGACCAGACGCCGCTCGCCGGGCAGCATGGGATGCACCGGCGTTACGATGGCGCATCCGGGACCGAAATTGCAGTCGTCGCCGATGGTGACCCGGGCGTCGTCCTGGATGGTCAGATTGAAATTTCCGAAAAAGCGCTTCCCGATATGGGTATGCTTTCCGTAATGGATATAGATCGGCCCCTGTATGAAGCTCCCTTCCCCGAATTCCGCGAAAAGATCCCGGAGGATCGCCGCCCGCTTTTCGGTTTCATCCTCGAAGGTGCGGTTGTATTCGCAGGACAGATTGTGGGAGCGGAGTTTGATGGCCTTCAGCTCGGGATCGCCGGGGCAGAACAGGATCCCTTTTTCGATTCTTTCTTCCGCGCGCATGTTCGTTCTCCTTTTTTTCGTTCTTTCCGGATACCAGGATTATACCCTTTCCCGGGACAGGTTGCAAGCGGATAAGGGAAAAAAGAAAAATAAATCCGCACGTTCACAAAACGTTCACACTTTTGATACCGTAATGATACATTTTTGTGGTATAATGAAAAAAGCAAAGGGAAAAAGCGATCCTGCGGGGAAAGGAGAGGCGCGCGATGGCGAAAATTCTGATCGTGGAGGATGAAGTCCCCATTTCCGACCTGATCCGGATCAGCCTGACCAAGGCCGGCTACGAGACCGAATGCGCCTTTGACGGCGCGGAGGCTTACGACAAGATCCGGGAGAGCGGATTCGACCTGATCCTTCTGGACGTGATGCTCCCGGAGGTCAGCGGGTTCGAGCTTCTGGAAAGCGCCGGCCCGATCGGGACGCCGGTGATCTTTCTGACGGCGATGGGAAGCGTCGGGGACCGGGTGAAGGGATTGAAGCTCGGCGCCGACGACTACATCGTAAAGCCCTTTGAGATCGCGGAGCTCCTGGCCCGGGTGGAGGCGGTGCTCCGCCGGTCGGGACGGAACAGGGACGTGCTCGAAGCGCGGGGGCTCAGGGTTGATCTGCGCTCCCGGGAGGTCCGGCGGAACGGGGAGATCCTGCATCTGACCAAAAAAGAATACGATCTTCTGCTCCTCTTCCTGGAGAACCCGGATAAGGCTCTGTACCGGGATACGATTTACGAACGGGTCTGGGGAGATGATTCCGAAAGCGGGATCCGCGTGGTGGATCTGAACGTGCAGAGACTGCGGAAAAAGCTCGGCTGGGAAGACGTGATCCGGTCGGTCAGCAGGATCGGTTATCTCTGCGCCTCCGGGGAGGGAAAAGAACCGTGAAATTTCGCCTTAAGATCGCCGCGGTGACGGTGATCCTCGTTTCGCTTTTCTTCGCCCTGGGGGCGGGAGCGCTTCTGGACAGCTCCTTCCGCGTTTCCCTGGAACGGGAAAAGGAAGCGGCGCTCGCCTCTTACCGGACGGTGACGGACGCCCTGGCGCTCACCGGCACCGCCGACAGCCGGACGGCCAATCCCGCGGTGATCCTGCGCCGGTTCACCTCCGGCGGGACGAGCTCCTGGTCGGGCATGTGGCTGCGGGAAGAAAACGGGGTCCTGCTCTATCATTGGGGCAAGGGCAAGGACGAGAGCGACAGGGACGATGCGGAGCATACGCTCCGGCCGGGCTGCTATCTCCGGGTGGAAGCGGACCGGCGCGGCGAGGAACAGATCCGCGTGGTCGGAAGGATCGCGTCGGGCGGATCGCCGGTTTTCGGGATGACCTTCGACGTTTCGAAGGTTTACGATCTGCGCGCCGAGCAGGAAAGGATCTATCTTCTCAGCTTTCTTCTGACCGCTTCTCTGGCGGCGGTCTTCTCCTGGCTGGCCGCAAGGCTCCTGACCCGGCCGATGGCGGCTCTGTCCAGGGCGTCCCGCGCCATTTCGCAGGGAGATCTCACCGCCCGCGCGCCCGAGGGCGGCGACGACGAGATCGGCGCGCTTTCGCGGGAATTCAACGATATGGCGGAAAGCGTGGAAAAGAGCGTGGAGCTCGCCCGGGAGGAAGCGGAGAAAAAAGAACGCTTTATGGGCTACTTCGCCCACGAGATGAAGACCCCCATGACCTCGGTGATCGGATACGCCGATCTGATCCGCTCCGGCATGCTGGAGGGAGAGGAAGCGAAGGACGCCGCAGGGACGATTTTTTCCGAAGGGAAACGGCTGGAGAGCCTATCGGCGAAGCTTCTGGAGCTTCTGGTGGCCGGCCGGGACGGGCTCTCGCTGGAGCCCTGCCGACCCGGCGAGCTGGTCCGGGACTACGTGAAGCGGAACGCTCCGCTGACGGCGGAAAAGGGGATCGAGCTCACCGAAGCGTGCGAGGAGGGGACGGCGATGCTGGACGCAGTGCTTTTCCTGTCTCTTCTCGGGAATCTTGCGGAAAACGCGGCGCGGGCGCTGACCGGCGGCGGACATATCCGGCTTGCGGTGAACATGACGGAGGACGGATTCCTGCTTTCGGTGCGGGACGACGGGCCGGGCATCCCGGAGGAGGCGCTGGCGCATCTGACCGAGGCGTTCTACCGGGTCGACAAGGCGCGTTCCCGGAAAAACGGCGGCGCGGGACTCGGGCTGACTCTGTGTGAAAGGATCGCGGAGCTGCATAACGGCGGCCTCAGCTTCCGGAGCGAGCCCGGCAAGGGCACCCTGGTCACCGCGCGCTTCGCGGCGGGACGGGGCCGCCCTTCGGGGAAGGGGGACGATCGGAATGACTGAAAGGAAAAGAAGGAGCGGGGCCGGCTCCCGCGTGCTTTACGGCGCTCTGGTGGCGCTGGCTCTGGCGGCGGGACTTGCGGCGCCGTGGATCGTCCGCGGGATCGAAGACGGACGCGTCGCGCGGCAGAACGAAGGGGAAAACGCCTTTATCGCGCGGGAAGAATTTGCCGTCAGCCCCGAGCTGACCCTGCTGGAAAAGCTGAAGCTGGCGGGGGACAACGTTTTTCTCGGACCTTATCCGCATATCGGCGCACGCACCGAGGAGGAGATGAAAACCCTCTCCTTCCCGGAAAGCACGCTGGAAACCGTCCGGCTTTTCCTCCGCCTCTGGTACGACGAGGAGGACGCCGATCTGGCGCTCGGAAACGTCGGCATGGTTCAAAGCGAAAGCTATTACGCGCGGACGGGAAACGCGAAAGAAGGATTCGTCACGTCGGTGGTCTGGCGGTGCCGGTTCATCGACGGCAAAGGCAACCTGATGTGGCTGGTGATCGACGACGTGACCGAGGAGGTGCTGGCCTTTCGCGCGATCATCCGGGATCTGCCGTACCGGATGCAGGACGGGAAAACGCCCGCCCGGTATGAGCATCCGCCGGGGGAACGCATGAAATCGTTCGCAGAGGAGACGCTTTCCGATCACTTCGCGCCCCTCCGGGTCCGTATCCATTACGCCGGATGGGATCCGGGGAGTTACGCGCTTTACGAACTGCAATTCTTCGACGGGGAGGAGAGCGCCGTCTGCTATCTGGAGATCATGGAAGACTTCGGGAACGAACTGATCGTCAACTTCAACCGCTGCGCCGCCGAATGGTGAGCCGGCGGAAAACGGAAAAGGAGCCGGACAGATCCCGTCCGGCTCCCGCATTTTGAAAAATCAGAAGAGTCCCTTGACCTTGCCGACGATCCCGCCGAGATCGACCTTGCCGAGCTTGGCCTTGACGCCTTCCACCAGGGGCTTGATCTGATCGTCGGGCAGATCCACGCCGGCGACCGATTCGACCGTTTTCACCGGATCCTTGTCAAAATTCTTCAGAAGATCGGGGTTCCCTTTGATTTTCGCGACGATTTCGTCGAT
Source organism: Clostridia bacterium (assembly GCA_017441705.1). Classification (GTDB taxonomy): domain Bacteria; phylum Bacillota; class Clostridia; order Oscillospirales; family QAMX01; genus RUG11797. The sequence goes on from JAFRWU010000076.1 coordinate 11,622, forward strand.
CTTTTCCTTGAGATTGAACGCCATTTTCCACACGCTCGCTTTCCTCAGAATTTGCCCGCCGGACCGCGCAGGGCGCCGGGGTACGGTTTCATCATACTCCCCGGAGGAGCGATTGTCAACCGGAAAGAGGCGAAAAAACGCGCCGATTGCTTTTTCCGGGGATTTGTGATATGCTGAAAGAAAAAAGAAAGGAAGAGAAACGATGCCGCTCATGGAATCCGGAGAGATGTATCTCGAAACCATCCTGCTCCTCCGGGCAAAACGGGGACAGGTCCGCTCGGTGGACGTGGCCGAGCACATGGGCTTTTCCAAACCCTCGGTCAGCCGCGCCGTCGGCATCCTGAAAGAGGACGGATACGTCCTGATGGACCGGAAAGGCCTTCTGACCCTGACGGAAAAGGGCGAGGAGGCTGCCGGGAGGATCTACCGGCGGCACCTCCTTCTGACCGAGGTGCTCTGCGGGCTGGGGGTCGATCCCGCGGTGGCCGAGGCCGACGCCTGCCGGATCGAGCACGTCATCAGCGAGGAGACCTTCGAGGCGCTCTGCCGTCACCGGAAGGAAAAAACGGCGGAGGAGACGAAAGCGCCGTAACGGGATGCAAAGCATGCGAAAAGCGGACGGAGCCGATCCGTCCGCTTTTTCCGTCCCCGGGGGGCGCTTTCTTCAGGGCTTGACGAGGCTTGCCACGTACCGGGCGTTGGCCGCGAGAAATTCCAGTCCGAGCTGGATCATGTCGTCGGGCAGAGGCACCAGGAAATTGTCGGCCTCCAGCGTGATTGCTCCGGTGAATCCGATGTCGTAAAGGGCCTTGCCGAAGCTTTCCCAGTCCATGGGATGCACCAGAGGAGCGGTGTGCCGGTCGTGGACGCCGTCGTTGGAATGCACGTGCAGGGTCTTCAGACGGGGCCCCAGGACCCGCGCCATATGGTCCATGGTGTCGTTGACCAGGACCGCATGTCCCACGTCCAGGCAGGCGTCGATCCCGCCCGAAAGCTCGTCGATGCATTTTGCCATCTCTTCGGCGGTGCTGAAGCCGCGGGGGACGATGCGGTCGTAGCGCCTGTTGTGGCCGAACATGTTTTCCAGACAGATCCGGACGCCGAGCTCCCTGGCGCGGGGGATCAGCGATCCGTAGAATTCCACATTCAGGCGATAAGCCTCCTCACGCATCATGGGATCGACGGCGGAGGGGAAGGAATCCACCGGATGGATGATGACGTAGGGGCATTCCACGAGGGAGCAGGCCTCCAGCGAAAGCAGGAGATATTCCCGGATCTTTGCGGTGGCGTCCGGGTCTCCCGGCACGTCGGAGGGGAAGGGCGCGTGCGCCTGCAGGAAGGGAATATGATTTTCGTCGGCGATTTTCTTGAAGACCTTTGCCTCCTCCCGCCAGTCGGGGCGGTTGAAGAAGCCATCGGGACGGGTATAGGTGAACATGCTCCAGTCGCATCCGTCGAAGCCCGCCTTCGCGAGCATCCGGATGGCTTCGCGTTCGCCGAAGCGGAGCGCGGGGATATCGAGGGTGGAAACGGTTTTCAGCAAGGTCATGACCTCCTTGTGGCGGACCGGAAAAGCCCGGCCGGTTTTCAGGACTATTTTAGCACACGCCGCCTTTTTTCGCAACCGCGCCCTTTACTTTTTCCCGCCGGTTTGTTATCATGATGGCGGAGGATTTATCCGAAAGAAAGGACGGTTCGACATGGAAAAGATCAAGGTCGCAGTGATCGGCTGCGGCACCATCGCGAATTCCGCGCATATCCCGGCGTATATGAAAAACGACAAGGCGGAGATCCGGTATTTCTGCGACATCATCCCCGAACGGGCCGCCGCGGCCGTGGAAAAATACGGCGTCGGCAGGGCCGTCGCCGATTATCACGAGGTCCTGGCCGACCCGGAGGTGGAGGCGGTCTCGGTCTGCACGCCCAACTTCATGCACTCGGTGATCGCGGTGGACGCGCTGGAGGCGGGAAAGAACGTCCTGTGCGAAAAGCCCGCGGCCCGCATCCTTCCGGAGGCGAAGCGGATGCTGGAGGCCTGCGACAGGACCGGCAGGATCCTGAACATCGGCGTCTGCAACCGTTTCCACGACAGCGTCATGCGCATCAGGGAGTATATCGACGAGGGAAGGCTCGGCGAGGTCTATCACGTCTACGCCTCCTTCCGGAACCACCGCTCGATCCCGGGGCTCGGCGGCGCCTTCACCACCAAGGCCATCGCCGGCGGCGGCGCGCTGATCGACTGGGGCGTGCATTTCATCGATCTGATCCTTTACTGCACCGGCGATCCGAAGCCTCTGACCGTCAGCGGCACCGCCTTCTCCAAGCTCGGCAGGGACATGCGGAGCTACACCTACAAGAGCATGTGGGCGGGACCTCCCGATTACGAAGGGACCTACGACGTGGACGATTCGGTGGTGGGCGTGGTCCGGACCGAAGGTCCGGTGATCTCCCTCAACGGCGCCTGGGCCCAGAACATCGGCAAAAACGAGATGTTCATCGACTTCATGGGCGACAAGGCGGGAGTGCGCCTCGATTACGGCGGACACTTCACGCTTTATACCGCCGAGCACGGCGCCCTGGTGGAATACCGCCCGGATTTCGAGATTCGCAATATGTACGAGCTGGAGATCGACTCCTTCCTGGACTGCGTCCGCTCGGGCAAGCCCAACCGCGCCGATATCCACAAGATCATCCATTCCTCCGAGATCATGCAGGCGCTTTACGACTCCTCCGACCTCGGAAGGGAAGTCGTGATCTGATCTTCAGGAAAAAAACGAATAAAACGGAGGGGCTGTGAAGCCCGGGAGCGATATCGCTCCCTTTCTTCACAGCGCCCTCGTTTTTTTCGGGACTTTTCGCAGTTCCTTTTTTGCGTCTTACGTCGTCTCCCCCAGAAGCCGCCGGCCGTTGCGGTAGAAGATGTTGCGGCGGTCCTCGTCGGTGATGTCCGCCTCCAGGATCGCGCCGACGTAGTAGAAGGTGGAGAACCACGGCAAGTCGGTGCCGAAGACGATCTTCTCCGAACCCGCCTCCCGCACAAAGCGCTCCAGGACGCCCCGCTCGTCCATGACGGCGGTCAGCTCCAGATACAGGTTCGGAAAGTCCTGCGCCAGCTTGACGGCGCTGCCCCAGTCGCCGTGGATGGAGTGGCCGCAGATCAGCCGCACGTCCGGATAGGTTTCGGCGATCCGGCGCACGTTGTCCGCTCCGTCCGCGGCGCTGCCGCCCCAGGTGTGCATCAGCGCCAGCATCCTGTGCTCGTTGAGGTACTCCCAGTACGGCGTATGCCGGGGATCCTCCAGCGGTACGCCGAAATAATCCTGCAGGAACTTGCAGCCGACGTAGACGTCCCGGTTTTCCTCCAGCGCCGCGCGGTCGCGCTCCCAGTCTATGTCGTAGCTCTTGACGCCCAGGTAGGCGCGCAGAGGCTTGCCGTACCTGCGCACCGGCTCGAGATTGGCGCGTTCGCCGATCTCCGCGGAATGGAGCGCCAGGTGGCTGCAGAAGATGAAGGAGTCGATATGCGCGCGCCGCATCGTATGCAGCATCTGTTCGGGTTCGCCGGCCGGCAGATAGCAGCCGTTGTTCTCGTGCATGTGCCCGTGGAAGTCGTAGATCGGGCAGTCCTCGACGTACCCCTTCTCCCAGAACGCCTGCGCCAGTGCGCTGTCGCGATTGAGATAGCTCATGTCAGCACCTCCCCGATCATTTCAAGCAGATTCTCTCCGGCGATCCGCGCCTTGTCGGCCTCGCTGATCTCCGCACAGCGCAGCTGCAGCATCCCGCCGCCCGGCGACATCGACGGGAAACGGCTGGCAAACAGGAACCGGCCCGCGCCGTAGAGCCGCACGAGCTCCTCGAGCCCCTGATCGGTGATCATGTGGGAAAGCTCCATGCGCAGATTCGGGAATGCCTCCAGGAAGGGCCTGTAGTAGCGGTCGGCAGGCCAGATGTTGACGTAGCCCAGGATCGCCGTCAGCTTCGGGAAACGCTCCATGTAGTCCCAGCAGTTGTCCAGCGTCAGCCCGCACGCCGTATCCAGCATGACCGGGATCTTTTCGGCCTCCGCGACGGCCAGGTAGTCGGCGATCACGCCGGGCCGGGTCAGAAAGCGGTGCTCGCCCGGATTCAGGCGCAGCACCGGCATTTTGTCGCGCCTGAGCACTGCCGGCAGCTCCTCCGGCGCAGGGATCTCGCGGGTGCAGCTGGGCACGAGCGTGTACATGCCGTAAAGATCGGCGCCGACCGTTTTCAGATCCGCCGCCAGCGCCGCGTTTCCCACGACGACGCCGCCCATATCGGCCATCAGCGAGCGCACCAGGCCGCCCCGGATGCCGCAGCGCTCCAGCGCGGCGGCCAGTTCTCCGATGGTGCGGCAGGGAGCGGGCGGCAGCCTCCTGACGTTCATCTCATAGCCGTAGGAGAGGTTTGCATCGTAAAAAATCAAGTGTTTCGACCCTCTTTCGTCCTGTTATCCTTGATCTGTTCCATCGCCTGCAGGCGAACGGCAGGCATGGATAATTCCGCTTTTGCCATGTTGAAAACGACTGTCCGGCGCGCGCCGGCCGTCGCCTACCGGTCGATCCCGCACGCTTCGGCGACGGCGAGGAACCGTTCCACCAGCTCCTTTCCGCCGCAGAGCACTGCGGAGGGAGCGCGCACGTCGAGCGCTTTTCCGGAGAGATCGGAAGCCAGACCGCCCGCTTCGGTGACCAGAAGCTTTCCCGCCGCGAAATCCCAGGGGGAAAGGCGGTACTCGAAAAAGCCGTCGGTGCGGCCCGCGGCCACGTAGGCCATGTCCTGGGCGGCGCTTCCGCTGCGCCGGAGATCGGCCACGAAGGGGAAGACTGCCTCCAGAAGGCGGAAGGTCTTTCCGGCCGACGACCGGTCGTAGGGGGTGGTGCCGAAGGTGAAAAGCGCTCCCTCCGGCGCATGCCCGGAGACGCGGATCGCCTCCCGGTTCAGGGATGCGCCTTTGCCCTTTTCGGCGAAGAAGAATTCGTCCCGGTACGGCTGATACACCGCGCCGAGGAGGGTGTCGCCGCCCTCGCAGAGAGCGGCCGAAACCGAGCTTTCCAGAAGGCCGTGCATGAAATTCGTCGTACCGTCGATGGGATCGACGATCCAGCGGAGCGATTCGGAACCGTGCTTTTCCTCATCCTCCTCGCCGATGAAATCGGCCTCGGGAAGGAGCCGGGAAAGCTCCTCCCGGAGAAAGCGCTGGACCCGGATATCGTATTCGGTGACGTAGTTGGCGTCGCCGGGCTTTGTGAAGACCCTGCCGGAGCCGTGGGCCGAGAGCATGATCTCCCCGGCTTTGTGAAGAAGGGTACAGAGGGCTTCCCGCATGTGAGATCAGTCCTCCGCCAGAGCCAGCATTTTGGGACAGAGGGTCTCCACCGGCTCGGTGCGGCCGCATTCGAAGACCACGAACTCTTCGTACCCGGCGTCGCGGATGGCGCGGAAAATGTTTTTGTAATTCAGCTCGCCGGTGCCGGGTTCGTTTCTCCCCGGGTTGTCGGCCACGTGGATGTGGCCCATCACCGGCATGGCGCGGAGAAGGTTGCGGATGACGTTCCCCTCGCTGATCTGCTGATGATAGATATCGAAGAGAAGCCTGACCTCGTTCGGGCAGCCGACCCGGTCCAGGACCTCCAGCGATTCGTCGGTGGTGACGAGAAAGTAGCCCGCGTGATTGACCAGGATATTCAGCGGCTCCAGGACCAGCTCCACGCCGCTCCCCCTAACGATCTCGGCGCCGAGGCGGAGATTGTCGACCAGGATCTTTTTCTGCTCTTCCCGCGAGAGGCCGGGGCGCTCGTTCCCGGAGGTGACGATGATCTTCCGGCAGTTCAGATATTTCGCGACCTCCAGAGATTCCTTCAAGGCGTCGCGGAGAGGCTCCGCCGTGTCCTCCCAGACGAGGCCGTGCTCGTTGCGGGTCATGGCGTGCTTCACCGGATCGCGCGATCCCGCCAGGATCGCCGAGAGAGCCACACCGGTTTCGTCCAGCGCCTTTTTCGTCTCGGGGAGATCAAAGCTTTGCCAGTCGAGCATTTCGACGGCGCGGAAGCCGTTGGCTCCGGCGGCGCGGATGCGGGCGGGAGCGTCTCCCCGGAACCATCCGCCGCAGGCAGAGAGAGTGAACATGGAAAACACATCCTTTCGTATTTTTCTTTTTTTATTATACACGCGCGGCGCCGGGAAAACAAGCGGGAAAAATCCTTCGGAAAAGCCCCTGAAAAAAGGAAAAAAAGCGGTCGGCGGCGGAGAGAAATTGCGATTCGGCAAAATAAACAAATGTTTGACAATACCACGATATCTTGTGAATCCGAAAATTTCCTGCAACAATATCTTGTAAAACGTTTGACTTGACCGACAGAATATGATACAATGTCGGAAAGTGGGCGTATTATGCCCGGACGCGGCGCCGGGAAGGGGAAAAACCGTGCGCCGGAAACGGGGAGGAAGGGAAAAACGGTGAGGAGAAAGAGAACGGGCGGCGCGTGGAAAAGAGCGCTTCCGGCGATCCTCTGCCTCGCGGTCCTCGCGGCTCTGGCGGTTGCGTTCCTTCTGCCCCGCTATCTGAACCGGAAACCGGAAGATGCGCTGGACGCGGTCTTCTTCGATGTGGGGCAGGCCGATGCGATCCTGCTCTCCTTCCCGGAGGGCGGACACGCCCTGATCGACGCGGGCAACCGGGACGACGCGACGCTCCTTCTGGAGGAGCTTCGATACCGGGGCGTAAACAGATTCGTATTCGCCGCGGCCACACATCCGCACGAAGACCACGCGGGCGGCCTTGCGGCCGTTCTCCGGGAGATCCCGGCCGACCGGGTCTGGCTTTCGGCGGAAGAAAGCGACGCCGATTACTGCCGGGAGCTTCTGGCGCTTCTCAGGCAGAACGGCACGCCGCATGCCGTGCCGGGATCCGGAGCAGTCCTCTACGACGCGGCGGGATGCCGCGTGACGGCGGTCTATGCCGGCGAAGGGGCGGAGAATCCAAACGACGCCTCCCTGATCTTCCGCGTGACCTACGGGGAGAGCGCGCTGCTTCTCACCGGGGACGCCGGAGTCGGCGAGGAGGAAAGACTTCTCGGAACGGGAAGGGAGATCCGGGCGGATCTTCTGAAGATCGGGCATCACGGATCCTCCTCTTCCACGGGGGAAGGATTCCTGGACGCGGTTTCGCCCCGCTTTGCGGTCATCTCCTGCGGACGGAACAACGACTACGGGCATCCGGACCGGGAGGTCCTGGAAAGACTGGAAAAACGCGGGATCGTCGTTTGCCGCACCGACCGGGAGGGAACGGTCCTCTTCCGGAGCGACGGCAGAACCTGGACGAGACCCTGAACGGATAAAAGAACCGGAGAGGTTCTTTTCGGATCAAGATACAAGCGCTCTGCGGAAGGGTCCGCGGGCGAAAGAACGACGGAAGGAGGTGCAGTCGAAGATGGCGGAGCTTCTGATCCCGCTCTCCTCGCTGGAGATGATCAAGGCGGCGGCGGAGAACGGGGCTGACGCGTTATTGTACGACGGGACTGAAATCTTCGGCGAAAACGACCTCCTTTTGAAAGAAGCGCTTTCCTATGCCGTCCGGAAGGGCGTGCGCTCCTACTTTGAGCTGGATCCGCCGAAGGGAGACAAGGACGTCCTCCGTTTCGCGCGGGAGACCGAAAGACTGGCCAGAGCCGGAGCCGACGCCCTGGTGCTTTCCTCGGCGGCGAGCGCGGCGATCGCGAGAAAGATCTCGCCGGATATCCGCCTGTTTGCGGGACCCGAAATGCCGGTGACCAGCCTGGACGGCATGGAGGAAATGAAGAAGCTCGGCTTCGAGCGGGTGACCGCCGCCAAGGAACTGAACAAATATCAGATCGATTATCTGAAGGAATACGGGAGCCTGCCCCTTGCCGTCGTGGTGCAGGACGAAATGTGCATGAGTTACGGCGGACAGTGTCACGCCGATCTGAAGCACGGCGGATACTGCGAGGAATTCTGCCGCGGCGTCTTCGCCTTCAGCGGCACCGGCCGCCGCCGTCAGGAGTTCCCCCTCAGTCTCAAGGACGTTTGCCTGGCCGCTCACGTGCGGGAGCTTCTGCTCTCCGGCGTCAATTCCCTGATGGTGGGCCGTTCGCTTCTCAGGACCGTGGAGGACGTGACCGCCGTCACCTCCGCCTACGCACGGATCGTCGCCGAGGAACGCTATCCCTCCTCGGGCGAAATGCGGATCCTGACCCGCGCCGCGCGGCACGGAGGCTTTTCCGACGGCTTCTTTGAGGGAAGACCCGGACCGGATATGCAGGGACGGCCCGAAAACGCCGGCTATACGCTGCCGGTCTTCGACACCGCGTCCACTCTGGACGAGCTTCCGGTGACGGCCGGACGCAAAACGAAGGTGACCTTCCTCTTCGTCGCCAAGGCGGGCGAAGCCGCTTTCCTCGGCGCCGTCGATTCCCTGGGCAACCGGGCGATGGTCCGCGGCGCGGTCCCGGAGACCGTCTCGGGCGAGACCCGCGTGAAGGATGCGGTCCGTCTTCGCCTTTCGGGCGGCCGGAGCGGGGAGGACTGGCGCGTGGACCGCGCCATGGTGCGCATGGACGACGGCGTCACCGTCGACCCCGGAGAGGTGGAAAGAATGCGGCTGGCCGTCCTGCAGGCCCTGCGCAAAAAGCGGTTTGCCCCGTCGGTCAACCGGGTGTTCCCCTATAAAGCTCCCGCCGAGGCGGAGATCACCTATCGCCGTCCGCGTCTGATCCTTTCCTACCGGCGCTTCGAGCAGATCGACCGGACCGCTCTGACCGCCGCGCCGCAGTTCATCTATCTGCCCTTGGACGAGATCCTGGCAGGCGGAGAACTGACCGAAAAGCTTCTGGGCTGCGGAGTGAAGCTGGCGGCGGTGCTCCCTCCGACGGTCACCGACAACGAGACCGAGAAACTTCTGGAATCCCTGGTGCGGGCGAAAAACCTGGGCGTGGACCACGCGGTGGCGGGGACCCTCGCGGTTTTGGAGACCGCGCGGCGCGCGGGGATGATCCTCAGGGGAGATTTCGGATTGAACGCGCGCACCTCCGAGGATATCGCGGCCCTGACCGGACTGGGGTTTTCCAGCGTCAGCATCTCCTTCGACCTGACCTTCCGGGAGATCCGGGCTCTTCGCAAGCCGGCCGCTACCGAGATCTTCGCCTACGGAAGACTTCCCCTGATGCTGACCGAAAACTGCATTTCCCGCAACCATTACGGCGTCTGCGACAAATGCGAGACCCAGCGGATGATCACCGGGCGCGACGGGGAGACCTATCCCATCCTGGGCGAGCCGGGATGCCGGAACCTGCTTCTGGATTCCCGGAAGATCTATCTTGCGGACCGGGCGGACGATCTGGAAAAGCTCGGCGTGGAGTCGATCCGCCTGAGCTTTACCACCGAAAACCGCAGCGAATGCGCCGAGATCGTGCGCCAATACTATGAAAGAAACGCGCGCCGCTCCCTGCAGAAGCCCTGGCGCGGCGTCTATTACGAAAGCTGAGGGATCCCGTGAAGCTGAAAATCAAAAGACTGTCGCCCGACGCGATCCTGCCCGCCCGTCAGACGCCTCTGGCTGCGGGAATGGACCTTTACGCCTGTGGTTCGCCGGTGACGATCCCGCCCATGGGGCACGCCGTGATCCCCACCGGGATCGCGATCGAGCTGCCGGAGGGCTACGGCGCTTTTCTGTTCGCGCGCTCGGGTCTCGCGATCAAATCGGGCGTGAAGCCCCGCAACGGCGTGGGCGTGGTGGACGCCGATTACCGCGGCGAGATCAGGGTCGGTCTGGAAAACCTCTCCGGCGTCGCCTTCCGCGTGGAGCCGGGCGACCGGATCGCCCAGATGGTGATCCTTCGGGTGGAGGAAGCCGAGATCGAGGAGGTCGAAGAGCTTTCGGATACCGCGCGCGGCGGGGGCGGCTTTGGAAGCACCGGGAAAAAATAAAATCAGGTCTCCGGAGTTTTCTTCCGGGGACCTTTTTGCAGGAGGATGCGATGGGAAGATTTCAGACAGAGCTGGGGGAATTCCTGAAGGACAAGCCGTGGAACGTGATCCGCGCGGCCGAAATCAGGGGAGAAGACGAGATCGACGTTTTGGAATGCGCCGAGGCCAACCGGTGCCAGAACGTCTACTCGGTGGCAAAGACCTTCGCCATGACGGCGGCGGGGATCCTCTGGGACAAGGGAGAGCTTTCGCTGGAGGAAAGGATCGTCGATATCCTCCGGGACGAGATCCCGGGGAGCGGCGTGGACGAAAGATGGGGAAGGGTCACGGTGGAGATGGCGCTCCGTCACCGGGCGGGACTGCCCGGCGGCTTTCTCGACATCGACGTCACGCCGGTTTCGGAATTCGGCAGGGATTTCCTGGCCCATACGATGACCTTTCCCCTGGCCTATACCCCGGGGGAAGAGGAACGGTATTCGGACGGAGCCTTCTATCTCATCTCCCGGGTGGCGGAGAAGAAGAGCGGGAAAAAGCTGGACGATTTTCTGTGGGAGGAGCTTTTCTGGAAGCTCGGATATCAGGAGGCGGCGTGGAGCCGGTGCCCCTTGGGGCACCCCATGGGCGCCACCGGGCTCTACATCTCGGCGGAGGACATGGCGAAGCTCGGCTTCCTTTACGCGAACGGCGGGCTCTGGAGAGGCGAAAGACTTCTCTCCCGGGAATGGATCGATCTGGTTTTCCGGAAAGAAATGGCCCTCGGACCCGACGAGACCGGGACCATGTACACCAAAGGCGGCATGTACGGGCAGACGCTGATCGTTTTGCCCGGGGAAAGGCGCGCGGCGGCGGTCCAGTCCTACGGAGCCGATACCGGAAGGATCGCCGCGTGGATCCGGGATCACAGGGCGTGAAAAGCGTCCGCCCGCATCCATAACAGAGACGAGAAAGTCCGGCCGGAGCGGTTTCCCGCTCCGGCCGGAGATTTATTCACAGGGACCGGATCCGCTTCCGCAGGTTGCGCCCGGGGATCAGGCCGCCGTCTTCCGTGATGCGGTCCGCAAGGTCGCCGGCCGGAAGGCCGTCTGCGGGGACGCCGCGCGCGGCGGAAAGCGCGGCGGCGATTCCCGCCGCCTCTCCCAGCGCGACGCAGGTCGGCATGATGCGGACGGCGGCCAGAGCCTCGTGGGAGGCGGAAACGCATCGCCCCGCCGCCCACAGATTATCGCACTCCTTCGAGTAAAGACACCGGTAGGGGATGCCGAAAAAGCCGCCCGCAGGGCAGAGAGAGGCGAAACGGGGTTCCTTTTCGCCGAAGGCGACCGTATGCCCCAGAACGCCCTTGCCCGCCGGATTGTGAATGTCGATCATCCACGCGCCGGCGGCGACGCTGTCTTCAAAGACACGGCCGGATACGACGTCTTCGGCCGTCAGAACGTATGCACCGGCGATCCGGCGGCTTTCCCGGATCCCCATGGCCTCGGCGGTGTTGGTGACGACGGCGCGGGAAGCGCCGGGGATCCTTTCCCGCAGCAGGGCGAGATAGGCGCGTATCAGACGCCGCCCGGTGAAATAGGCGGCGGAAAGATCGTCCCCGTCCACCGGATCCCCGATCAGGACGCGCGGGACGTTGAACAGCAGGGAGTCGGGACGGCCCGGAACGGGAAAGTTCTGAAAGTGCATATCGGCGGGCTCGACGCCGGCGCGCCGCCCGTAATCCGCCAGAAGGCGGAGGAAACCGGGATCGCGGTCGAGCGAATCGAGCGCCCGGCCGACGGCCGGCGCGTCGTCAAGGCCGCCGGCGATGAAACGCAGGGTGGACGCCTGTACGCGGCCGTCGCTCTCCCGGCCCTTCCGGCAGGGAAGACCCGCCCGGAAAAAGAGGTCGGCGTCGCCGCTGGCATCCAGGAAACAGTCGCCCTCTATCTGCCGGAAGCCGGATTTGTTGAAGACCGTGATCGCGCGGATCCGTTTCCCCTCCCTCTCGACGCCGGATACGACCGTATCGAGAAGGACGGCTATGCCGCTTTCGGTCAGCATGACGTCCAGCGTATGCTTCATGGCCTCCGGATCGAAGGAGATCGCGCCGACGCTCAGGTCGTCGGGAAAGGCGTCGATCGAATCCGGGAAAAGCTCTCTTATGCGGGAAAGGATGCGATACAGGTTCCCGCGTACGACGGCCTGTCCGCCTCCGGTGATCCCCATGAACGGACTGACCAGCCCCGCTGCGGCCGTGCCGCCGACGCAGGTGCACTTTTCGATCAAAAGGACGTCGGCGCCGCGGCGCCGGGCTGCGAGCGCGGCCGAAACGCCGGCCATGCCGCCGCCGACCACGACGACTCTTTTGGGACCGCTCACTTTTCTTCCGCCTCCTTCCGCCGCAGGATCCGGCCGACGGCCATCCCGACGTGTTCCGCATACAGACGGACGCCCAGAAGATGGGGATGAACGCCGTCGTCTCCCGCCGGGAGGGGCGTGTTTTTCCGGCTGCGCAGGAAATCCTCCCGTGGGTACCGGGAAGCCACGGCCCACATATCGACGAGAGAATGCCCGCCTTCCGCCGCGAGTTCCCGGACGATCCCGTTGTAGATTTCGAGCCATTCGTTCGGAGAACGGAGATAAACGTCTCCGGGATGCCGGTGAAAATAATAGTGTTCTTCGTCGCCTTCGAGGACGGGATGATTGGTGATCAGGATCACCTCGGCTTTTCCCGCGGCCTGAATCAGCGCGGCAAGATTCCGCCTGAATTCTTCGGGCGGGACCTGATTCCGGCCGTCCGGCGTGAGAACGTGATCGTTCATGCCGTACTGAAGGGTCGTGATATCGGCCTTTGCCGCGCGAAGAGCGTCTTTCTTTTCCAAAGCCTGACGGCTGGTTTCCCCGCCGGATGCGAGATTGACGGCGCGGACGGACGGGAAGGCTGCCTCCAGTCTTTCGAGCCACGTGGGTTCCCCCGCAGGGAGCCCGACGCCGCGCGTGATGGAATCGCCCATGGCGCAGAGCGTATAAACCGGCACCGGAAGGATCCCTCCCTTCGTTTTCGGCGGCCGCGGCAGGAAGAGCCGGACGGCCGCTTTCCCATAGGATACCATATGATAATGATAGCACACGGCGCCGGATCCGTCAATTCCGCCCGCCGCGCGGGCGGTTTCCGGCGCGTCGAAAAAACAAAGAATAAGACTTGACAGAAAAGGGTGCGGGGGGTATGATGGAATCAAAATAAATAAAGTAACGGAGGTATGACCATGCATTTCAACTGCCGCGAAGACATCATCCAGCTGACTCCCGAATGGAAGGGAGAAAGATTCCCCGACGGACGGCCGAAGGTACCGGATCAGGTGCTGGAAAGGATCCGCCGGATCACGCTGGAGGAAGCCTGGGGCTATCTCTGGAGCCAGGGGTATAAATACCAGTTCCAGGGCGGCTTCCAGCAGACCAATCCCGGAAAGACCATGGTGGGCAGGGCCGTGACCACGACTCTGGTTCCCACGCGCCCCGATCTGCACAACTACACCCTGAACTTCGGACGGGAGCAGGAGGGAAGACGCGGCACCTACAACCAGTGGGTCATCGACACGCTGGTGGAGGACGACGTGATCGTGGTGGATCTTTTCGACAAGATCTTCCAGGGGACCTACGTGGGCGGCAACCTTTCCACCGCCATCGCCAACCGCACCAAGAGAGGCGGCGCGGTCATCTGGGGCGGCATCCGCGACATGGAGCAGATCGTCAAGATCAAGGAGCTGCAGGTGATGCACAGAGGCTGCGATCCCACCGGCATCGGCGACGTGGTACTGACAGGCTTCAACGCCGCGACCCGCATCGGCAACGCCACCTGCCTCCCGGGCGACGTGGTCATGGCCACCATTTCCGGCGTGCTCTTTATTCCGCCGCACCTGGCCGACGCAGTGGTGACCCGCGCCGAAAAATCCCACATCCGCGACGTGTTCGGCTTTACCAGACTACGCGAGGGCGTCTATTCCACCGCCCAGATCGACACCGCCTGGACCTATCCCATGATGCTCGACTTCGTCGACTGGTTCGCAAAATCTCCCGAGACCGAGGGGTACCGGCATCTCACCTGGGACGAGGAGCTGGCGGACGCGAAGAAGCGCAGCGAGGGCGGCACCGACGTCATCCTCTGATCCCCGCGGAAAAAACACGGCCTTCTCCGGAAGGCGATCACGAGTGAAGAAAGGATATACTTATGGAAGGCATTCTCGGCAACATCTCAAACTTTTCAAATCCCTCCGATCTGCGCATCACCGATATGCGCTTCGTCAACGTGACGGGACTTCCGATGCACTGCATCCTGATGAAGCTCTACACCAATCAGGGACTGGTGGGCTTCGGTGAGGTGCGCGACGGCGCAAGCAAGCTCTACGCCCAGCAGCTGAAGCGTATCCTGATCGGGGAGAATCCCTGCGACGTGGACCGGCTTTTCCGCCGCATCAAGCAGTTCGGCGGTCCGGCGCGTCAGGCGGGCGGCGTCTCCGCCGTGGAGGTCGCGCTCTGGGATCTGGCGGGCAAGGCCTACGACCTTCCGGTCTACAAGCTCCTGGGCGGCAAATTCCGCGACAGGATCCGCATGTACTGCGATACCGACGTCAACGGCAAGCACACCGGCACCGATATGGGCAACGCCCTGAAAAAGAGAATGGAAATGGGCTACACCTTCCTGAAAATGGATCTGGGGCTCGGCATTCTTTCGGGGATCCCCGGCACGATCTCCGCGCCGCTCGGCTATCTGGAGCAGAACGAAAAGGTCTACGAGATGATGCGCAAGGCGCGGGAAGCCGGCGACGGCGAGGCCATGCGCTTCTGGAGGCACCGCGCTTACGATCTGCAGAACATCCCGCATCCGCTCACCGGCATCCACGTCACCGAAAAGGGACTGGACGTCCTGGAGGAATACGTGCACGACGTGCGCGAGGTGGTGGGCTATGAGATCCCGCTTGCCATCGACCATTTCGGACATCTGGGCCTTGAGGACTGCATCAAGCTGTGCCGCCGGATCGAAAAATACAACCTGGCCTGGGCGGAGGACCTGATCCCCTGGCAGCGGGCCGATCAGTACGCCATCCTCAGAAGGAGCACCACCGTGCCCATCTGCACCGGCGAGGACATCTACCTGAAGGAGGGCTTCAAGCCGCTCTTCGACGTGCAGGGCGTGGCGGTGATCCACCCCGACGTGCTGTCCACGGGCGGCATCCTGGAGACCAAGAAGATCAGCGACATGGCCGCCGACGCCGGCGTCGCCATGGCGATCCATATGGCCGAAAGCCCGATCGGCTGCCTCGCGGCGGTGCATGCCGCGGCGGCCAGCGAAAACTTCACCGCTCTGGAATTCCACTCGGTGGATCATCCCGAATGGAACGATATTTACGACGACGGCCTGCCGAAGCCGCTGGTGCAGAACGGCTTCATCACGGTGCCGGAGCGTCCCGGTCTCGGCATCGAGACCCTGAACGACGAAGTTCTGGCAAGGTTCGTGCATCCCGGAGTCCCGGGCATGTGGGAACCCACCGACCAGTATAACGACGATCCCGTCCACGACCGCACGTGGTCGTAAGTCCGGCGTACCGGCCGTAGAAAGCATAGAGGCGACGCATATGGCAAAAATCCTGATCACCGATCCCGCGCATCCTCTGGCGGAAGAGCTCGCCGCTCTTCTCCGCGGAGCGGGGCACGAGGTCGACCTTGCTCCCGGGAACGCCTCTTCCCCGGAAGAAGTCAGGGAGCTTCTCAAAAGAGTCGGGACGCCCGATCTTCTGATCCTTTCGGAATACTCCTCTCTGCGCGAAGAGCTGGCCGGCGGCGACGCCGACGCCATCGCGCGCGAGGTGGAAAACAAACTGACCTCCGCCTTTCTCTACGCCAAGCATTTCGGCGCGAAGATGGCCGAGGGGGGAAAGGGCGGCATCCTGATCCTCGGATCGCTGGCCGCCGACAAGCCCACCGGCGCCGTCCCGGCCTACGCCATGATCCAGGGCGCGCTGCAGATGATGATGAAGGAGCTGGCGCTCTTTTTCGGCAACTACGGCGTGCGGACGAACATGCTCAAGCTGGCCCCCTCGGAAAAGGAGGATGCGGTTTTCGATTCTCATCTGATCCGCGCCTATTTCGACCCGGAAACCAAGACCCCGCTCAGGAGCCGCGTCACGGCCGAAGACGCCTTCGGCGCGGCGGAGTATTTCCTCTCTCCCGCGGCGAAGATGGTCAACGGCGCCGATCTCCGGATCGACGGCGGGCTGCTCTGCTACTATTTCGACCGGGCCTATAAGCCCCTGAGGGAGGAGGAACTGTGATGTCGGAGATCAATTATCTGGAAAGACCGGCTCTGGTTTCCCTCGAATACCCGGAAACGGGCGAGATGAAGAGGGCCCTGGAAGGAAAACGCGCCGTGGTCACCGGCGGCGGCAAGGGAATCGGCAAGGGGATCAGCATCCGCCTGGCCGAAGCGGGCGCCGAGGTCGTGATCGTTGGCAACAGCAACATGGCCATGGCGGAGGAGACCGCGGCCCTGATCGGATCCCGCGGCGGAAAGGCCTATACCTTCGGCGTCGATCTTTCAAAGCCGGAATCGGCGGCGAAGGTCGTCGCCTTCGCCGCCGAAAAGATGGGCGGGATCGATATCCTGGTCAACAACGCCGCCTATCAGCCCAATATGGACGTGACGGAATACTCGGCGAAGCTTTTCAAAAGCGTGATCGACGTCAATCTGATCAGCTATCTCCGGATGTCGATGGCGTCCTTCCCGTACCTGAAGGAATCGGGCGAGGGGCGCATCGTCAACGTGGGATCGGTGCACAGCAAACGCCCCACCGGCTTCGATTTCGCCTACGCCACTTCCAAGGGCGGCGTCGGGATGCTCACGCGCGAGACCGCCGCGGCCTTCCGGCCTTACGGCGTCACCTGCAACACGATCCTGCCCGGAGGCACGAACATCGAGTTCAAGACCGAGAATCCGGACATGGGCAAGCTCCATACCATCCGCACCGTGCGCATCAACCGGGGCCGCGATTTCGTCGCCCCGGGTTACCGCTACGGCTTCCCGTCGGATACGGGAAACCTTGCGGTGTTCCTCTGCTCCCGCCTGGGCGAGCATTATAACGGCTGTGCCATCCGCGCCGACGGAGGCATGGTTCTGTTCTGACGCGTTTTGCCGCGCGGGGGGGTTCCCCGCGCGGCTTTTCAAAAGAAAAGAAGAAAGGAAATCCGTTATGAAGATCACCGATCTGGAAATCTTTTTCGTCAAACCCCGCTGGGCCTTTCTGAAGGTCTCCACCGACGAGGGGATCGTCGGCTGGGGCGAACCGGTCCTGGAAGGCCGGACCCGTACCGTCTGGCAGGCCATCGAGGAGTTCCGCCCGGTCCTGATCGGCGCCGATCCGCTCCGGATCGAGCATCTCTGGCAGATCATGTACCGCACCACCTTCTACCGCGGCGGCCCGATCCTGATGAGCTGTATCTCGGGCGTCGAGCAGGCGCTTTGGGACATCAAGGGCAAATACTACCACATGCCGGTCTACGAAATGCTGGGCGGCAAAGTGCGCGACAGGGTCAGGATGTACGCGCACATCTCGGCCTCCCATACCCAGAACGAGATCGACGGGCTGATCGACTGCGCCCTGGAGCGCAAGGCCATGGGCTTCACCGCCATCAAAACCCGCCCCAACGGCAAAAAGGGACCGGTGCACGACGTGGAGACCCGCGCCTGGTTCAAAGGCGCGGTGGATTTTCAGGAGAAGCTGCGCGAGGCGGTGGGCGACGAAATGGATATCGCCATCGACGCTCACGGATGCCTGACGCCCAACGTGTCGATCCAGTTTGCCCGTGCGGTGGAGGATCTGCACCCCATGTTCCTGGAGGAGCCGTGCCTGCCGGAAAACGTGGACACCCTGGCCCGCATCGCCTCCATGACCAGCGTGCCCATCGCCACCGGCGAGCGGCTTTTCACCAAATGGGGCTTCCGTGAGGTGCTGGAGAAGCAGGCGGCGGTGGTGGTCCAGCCGGATATCTGCCACTGCGGCGGTATCTTTGAAGCGAGAAAGATCGCCTCCATGGCCGAGACCTATTACGCCAATATTGCACCGCACAACCCGCTCGGCCCGATTTCGCTAGCCGCCTGCCTGCAGGTGGACGCCTGCACCCACAATTTCATCATCCAGGAGCATCCCTGGGTACCCGGCAATCTCCAGCTCGGCGAAGGCTACCTCAAGACCCCCTTCAAGGTCGAGGAGGGCTCCATCGCCGTCCCCGCCGGGGAAGGCTTATGCGTCGAGCCGGACGAGGAATTCATCAAATTCAATTCCTATCCCGGCGACTGGGATACGCCGCGCCAGTATTTTGAGGACGGCTCGATCGCCCAGTGGTAACCACAGGGGAACGTCATACCGAAGGAAAAGTCCGGCTGCCGCACCGCGCGGCGGTCGGACTTTTTGCGCGGCGAGAGGAAAAACGGATGCGATCGCAAAAGTTAACAATTTATTTACAATTTTGATGCCGTTATGATACAAATCTATGATAGAATCTATACAGGAGGAAGGAAAAAAGGGGGAAACAAACGCAGAAAAAGAGAACCCCGCGCGCCGCCGTGAAAAACCTCCGGGCGGCGGCCTTGCTTACCGCCATGCTTCTTTCTCTCTTTGCGGCCTGCAACGGAAATCCGGGAAACGGGGAAAACA
>JAFRWU010000077.1 GCA_017441705.1 Clostridia bacterium
ATGGTAAATCCTCCGTGTTCTAATCTGTATTTGTTCCAAATCACACAAAAAATAAAAGAACGGCAAGAAAAACTGCTGTTCTTTTACTTTGTGAAAGAGCGCTAAAATGATACCTATTCCATAGAAAAAGCGCCAAAACGATACACGCGCTCAGCTCGACAAACCGGAATTGGTCAGTACAAATGATTACTGCGGCTTACGGGTAAGATAAAGCACATAAATATCGTTAAATATTACTTTACCTCCATTTTCCACGACCACATTCCGAAGGCCTTCAAAGAAAGCTGTCTTATATGGCTCCGGTATTACGATATGATCACAATGGGTGCCGCAGTAAGAAACGTATTCATCAGGATTCATTACACGTCTCCCTTGAAAATCATGTCTCTCGAAATCTGCAAAGCCATAGTTTTGTGCGTTTTCATATTTGAAACTGCCATGTGTATAAGGAATTTCCGGTTTATAGTATTGATCATAAAGTTTCTGGATTTTCTCGTAGAGTTCCTCGTTTGGCGTTTTGTAATCCGACCTTGTAAGCATCATAGCCAGTATTCCGCCGGGTTTCAACAGTTCAAAAGTTTTTGTAAAAGCGATTTTTTCGGGAATCCACTGAATGGTTGCGGCAGAATAAACCAAATCAAATCGCTGCTGTTTAAAATCATGTGTGATGAAATCATCATTCACAATCTTGAAGTTCACAAACCGATCGTACTTTTCCTTCATTTTTGCATAGAGATGTTTCCCGAGCTCTATGGCGTGATAATCGCATCCTGTCTGCAGGATCGGATCTGTAGCCTGTCCTGTACCCGGTCCAATCTCGAGAACGCTTTTTTCAGGACCGATTTTTGCATAACGAATCAGATATTCAAATAATTCCGGACTGTATCTCGGCCTGAACAGATCAAATTGTTCAGGAATCGTATCAAAGACTCTTCTGAATTCCATGCAAACACCTCCGTCGATTCCGATTTGTCAATCAGAAACCATATTCTGCTTGGCTGTGTTAACTGAAGAAATAAGCAATCTGCGAATGGAGCCGCAATCATGAAGCAAAGCAGAAAAAGTTTCATCTTTACAAATCTCTGCCCTTTCCATCAATTCAAGCCAGTATTCTGTTTCATGGCATTCTTTCAGCGCAATTTGAAACTATGAAATAAAATCCGGTCTGCTGTGCGCGTAGTTCGCCTCGCGAATGTTTGCGCCGATACTGGTGGCGGAGCGTTCCAACTGACTAACAAGGGAATAATGTCCTTTGATACTGTCACACAGTCTGAGTACTTTAACAGCAAAATCCATTGAGAGCGCAGCAAGTTTGCTTTCAGCCATATGTATCACCTCTTACACATCATATCATATGAAACGTGAAAGAGCAACCGTGAAATCGCGGCTTCCGCCGCGGTGAAATCAACGGCTCACGCCTTTGGTGAAATCGTTCGGCTTTGCCTCCCGGTGAAATGAAATCCGTCCTGCACCCGGTTTTAGCGGGATTTCACCGCAACGCGATTTCACCCACCAAAGGTGGATTTCACCCGTCCGTAAGGACGGATTTCGTTGAAAAAAGCGCTTTTGTCTGGTAGACAAAAAGCGCTTTTTTCATGGAGCAGGGTACGGGAGTCGAACCCGCCTATCTGGCTTGGGAAGCCAGCGTACTACCGATGTACTAACCCTGCGATCCGGAATGCTTCGTTATTATACACCCGATCCGGCAAAGATGCAAGTGTTTTTTTCGAGAAGCTCCGTCAAACAGAGTCCGGGGATGACGGGAGGAGTGAATCCGGCTCCGGAAAGGGCCGGGTCCCGATCTCCCGCATGATCTCCGCGGGGGAACGGCCGGCGGCGCTCTCTTTCATGATCTGTTCCAGGACGGGAACGGCGTGGCTGAAAAACCGCTTCAGGCCTTCGCAGAGGATATACTGTCCCGCCTCGCCTTCCGCACTTTTTCCGAACCGGTCCTTGGGGCATCCGCCGCCGCAGAAGCGGAGCCAGGGGCAGGCGCGGCATTCGCTTGTCAGCGCGGATTCCTTCCTTTCGCCGAAACGCTTCTGAAATTCGCTTTCGGCCATGCCGGCGAGCTTCCCGGACCGGAGATTTCCGAGCCGGTGACCGTCGTCCACGAAATGGTCGCAGGAATAAACGGCGCCGTCCTCCTCGGCGATCAGGACGCGGCCGCAGGTTTTCCGCATCGTGCAGAGCGACGCTTCCCCGCCCGCAAGGATCCGGGCGGTCTCCGCGAAAAGCTGCACGTCGCATTTCCCCAGGTCGTTTTTGACCCATTCGTCGAAAACCGAGACAAGGAATTCGCCGTAGCCCGCGGGATCCGCCGAGAGCGGTGAAAGCGTTCCGTCCCCGCGCCGGATCACGATGGGGATGAACTGGATCCAGGTGCATCCGGTGTCCCGCAAGGCGCGGTAGACGCCCGCGGGATCCTTGAGGGACGAGGCGTTGACCGTGCAGAGCAGGTCGGGATCGCCCCCATGACGGCGAAGCCGGGCGATGGCGGCAAGGACGCGCCGATGCGTCGGCTCCCCTGCGATCGTGAGGCGGTTCCGGTCGTGGATCAGTTCGCTTCCGTCGATGCTGATCCCCACGTCGAAGCGATTTTCTTTCAGGAAACGGCACCATTCGTCGTTCAGAAGCAGCCCGTTGGTCTGCAGATTGTTCCAGACCTCTCTTCCTTTGGGGATCAGGCGCTTTTCCAGTTCGACGACCTTTTTGTAGAAACCGATCCCGGCCAGAGTCGGTTCTCCCCCGTGCCAGATGAAGGAGACCGGACCGGCGGAGGAGGCCGCGGCCTCGCGGATAAGCTTTTCCAGAAGATCGGCGCTCATCACGGTCTGTTTCGCGTGCGCGGAATACCGCCCCTTTCCCAGGTAATAGCAGTAGCGGCAGCGCATGTTGCAGCGGGAGCCGACGGGCTTCGCCATCACCACGAGCCCTTCGCTTTTTTCGCCGGTCACGGTCTCCTCCTTTCTCCGGTTTTCGCCGGGCGGCGGCTATTTCAAATACCGGTCAAAGAAATCAAGGACTTTGTTCCAGGAATCCATGGCCTGCTCGACCCGGTACATGGGCCTGTCGTAGTACCAGAAGCCGTGCCCGGCCCCGTCGTAGCGGTGAAATTCGTAGTTCTTTCCGAGCTCCCTGAGCTTCGCCTCCAGAACGTTCACGTCCTCCTTCGTGGGATTCCGGTCGTCGTTGCCGAAGATGCCGAGAAGCGGGCAGGAGAGCCCCGCGGCGCAGTCGATGGGAGCGACCGGACGCGCGGGCGTCAGGCTTTCCGGCGGGCAGACGACCCCGCCGCCCCAGCAGTCCACCGCCGCGTCGATGCCGGGAAGGGTGGAGGCGGCCAGGAAGGTGTGCCGTCCGCCGGAGCACATGCCGATGCAGCCGGCCCTGCCGTTTGCGCCCGGCTGGTTTTTCAGGAAGGCGAGGGAGGCCGCCACGTCTTCCATCACGGACTTGTCGGGAACGCCGCCGGCGTCGCGCATCCTGCCGGAGACTTCGGGAGGCGTGCCGTCGCCGTAATCCTCGTAGATGTTGGGGCAGAGGACGCTGTATCCGTGCATGGCGAAGCGGTTGGAGGTTTCCCGGCACCACTCGTCCCATCCCGGCATGTGCGGGATCAGAACGATCCCGGGGATCGGACGGTCGGTCATGGGACGCGCCCACCAGGCAGAGACCGGCTTGCCCTCGTGGCCGGGCAGACGGATCGTTTCGGCGACGAGGCCCGCGCGGTCCTTCACGTGAAATGAATTCCAGGTCATGATGATACTCCTTTCCTTCGGGGGATGTTTTTTCGCTTTTCATTCTATCACATTTTCCGTCTCTTGAAAAGAGAAAAGAAAACGGTGCGCCCGGAGGACGCGCCGCGGATCCGGTTTCCGGACGCCCCGGACAGGCCGCGCGGACCGTCTCCGTTCCCTTCCGCGGAGACAGAATACCGTACGTCTTCTGCGGGGTGGGGGAAACCGCACCGTACGATACCGACGGAGAAAGGCCTTCGGAGAGCTCTCCGAAGGCCTTTATGCGCTGCGTTTACTTCCCCAGATGGAACCCCGTGACGGACAGCTCCGCCACTGCGGTGCCGAGCTCGTCCCGTACCGGGATACGGTAGAAGCAGGTGCTTCGCCCGTCCTTGACGCAGTGCGCCTCGGCGGTAAGCACGCCGCCCTTCGGGGCGCTGAGGTATGCGATCTGGGAGGAGATCGCAACCGTCCCGGGATTCTGCCAGTTGGAGGCGACGGCAAAAGCGAGATCGGCCAGAGTGAAGATCGCTCCGCCCATCACGCCGCCCAGGGCGTTGCGGTGCAGGTCGGTAAGGACCAGGGAACACTTCGCGGTTTTTTCACCGACCTCGTCGATCTCGCATCCGGCGGAGGAGGCGAAGCGGTCGTTCCGGAAATAGGCGCGGATCTCTTCAAGCGTCTGCAAAGGGAGCCCTCCTCATTCTTCCTCGCCCGTGCCGATGGAATCGGTGACGGCCACGGTGACCTTCCGGTCGTAGCAGGAGAAGATGGAAGCGACCTTCTCTTTGGACGGCGCTTTGGAAAGGATGCTGACCAGGGGTACGATGACGAATCCGGCCAGCATGCAGAAGGCGCCCGCGTTGATCGGAGACTGCAGGATCCCGGGGAAGTAGGGACGGAAGAAGATGTTCAGAAGCATCACCGCGGTGGAGAAGAAAAAGTTGACCGCGCAGGAAAGCTTCGTGGTCCGCTTCCAGTAGAGCCCAAACAGGAAGGGGGCGAGGAACGCGCCGGCCAGAGCGCCCCAGGACACGCCCATCAGCTGCGCGATGAAGGTGACGTTCGCGCGGTACTGCAGGATGGCGATGACCGCGGAGATCGCGATGAAGACCGCGATCAGGATCCGCATGGTGAAAAGCTGGCCCTTTTCGCTCATGTTCTTCTTCAGATTGCCCTTGATGAAGTCGAGGGTGAGGGTGGAGCTGGAGGTCAGGACCAGCGAGGAAAGGGTCGACATGGAGGCCGAGAGCACCAGGATCACCACCAGGGCGATCAGGATCGCGGGAAGGCCGGAGAGCATGGCGGGGATGATCGCGTCGAAGCCTTCCTTCGCAACGTCCACCTTGTCGCCGAAGAGCCGGCCGAAGCCGCCCAGGAAGTAGCAGCCGCCCGCCACCACCGTGGCGAAGATCGTGGAAATGACCATGCCCTTGTTGATGGCCTTTTCGCTTTTGATGGCGTAGAACTTCTGCACCATCTGCGGAAGGCCCCAGGTGCCCAGCGACGTCAGGATCATCACGCCCAGAAGGTTCACCGGATCGGGGCCGAAGAAGGAGGCGAAGATGCCGGGGGAGGAGGAAACGGCCTCGTCGTTGACTTTGGCAAGCGTATCCAGCGCCGCAAGGAACCCGCCCTGACTTTTCAGCACCGCTACCACCACGGCGACGATGCCGAACAGCATGATGACGCCCTGGATGAAGTCGTTCATGGCGGTGGCCATGTATCCGCCGGCGATGACGTACACGCCGGTAAGGACCGCCATCACGACGACGCAGATCGAGTAGTCGACGTTGAAGGCCATGCCGAAGAGCCGGCTCAGACCGTTGTAGAGCGAGGCGGTGTAGGGGATCAGGAAGAGGAAGATCACCGCCGAGGAGAAAAGCTTCAGGCCGGAGCTCTGGAACCTGGCGTCAAAGAACTGCGGCATGGTGGCGGAATTGAGATGCTGGGTCATGATGCGGGTGCGTCTTCCGAGGACCGCCCACGCCAGAAGCGAGCCGAGGAACGCGTTGGCGATGCCGACCCAGGTGGCGGCGATGCCGTATTTCCAGCCGAACTGGCCCGCGTAACCGACGAAGATGACCGCCGAGAAGTAGGAGGTGCCGTAGGCGAAGGCCGTCAGCCACGGTCCGACGTTCCGGCCGCCCAGCACGAAGCCCGAGACGTCGGTGCTGTGTTTCCGGCAGTAAAGGCCGACGAAAACCATCACGCCGAAGAAGATCACCAGAAGAAGGATCTTCACGAAAAGATCAAACCACATTTGAATCACTCGCTTTCTTTAGGGAGTCTTTGTTTGCCCGCCGGAGCGGGAGGGGAGAGGACCAGCGAAGGTTTCTCCGGCGGGATCCGCCCGCAAAAAAACCTCCGCGTCCCCTTGGGGACACAGAGGGCGAAATTTCTTCCGCGGTACCACCTCAGTTCGCCGTCTCCTCGCGGAGCCGGCCTTACGGGATACGAAGCCATATCCCTTCCGCGGTAACGGGCGGACCCGGCTTTCCTACTCGATACGATCTTTCGGATCGCTGCTCGGAAGGGTAATTCAGACGCTGCTTTCCGCCGCCTTCACACCGCCGGCGGCTCTCTGGGGGAAAGATCTCAGGGTCTTACTTGATCTTCGTCATCGCAGATAACGATAGGATTTTACCACGCCAACGCGATAAAGTCAAGAGTTTTTTTTAAACTTTTTGCCGCCGCGGGAAAACGGCTGCGGATCGCGCCGGAAAAGGAGACGGGACCGGCTTCGGGATCGCGGATAAACGGCGGCCGCGCAGGTCCGCGCGGCCGCCGGGTGTGTTCCGGAACCGGAAGGGTCAGAGAAGGAGCCGGTTTTCCCGGACGACCTTTTCCAGGGCGCGCGCCATGGAAAGGAATCCCAGATCGGTGGGATGACATCCGTCCACGGTACCCTCGTCCCGGCAAAGGCGCGTCAGCGCCTTGCCGTCCAGAAGCCAGACCCGCGTATCCCCGGCGCGCCGGGCGTTTTCCACCGTGGCGCGGATGATCCCGAGCCGTTCCTTTTCCTCCTTCGTCAGGAAGTGCTTCGGGCGTGACATGACGACGATGGGAAGGTCGGGATGCGCTTCCCGCACGGCGCGGAACATCTTTTCGTGGGTAGCCCGCAGATGCTCCGCCGTGGGGGCGTTGTGGTCGTAATCGTAGACGAAGATCGACATGGAAAGCGATTTCACGTAATCGATCATCGGATCCTCGGCCTTCGCGTTTCCGGAGAAGCCGAGATTGATATAGTCCGCGTCGAAGGCGCGGGAGAAGATCGCCTGGTAGCAGGTGCCGGGACGGGAAGC
This sequence comes from Clostridia bacterium, assembly GCA_017441705.1. Taxonomy (GTDB): domain Bacteria; phylum Bacillota; class Clostridia; order Oscillospirales; family QAMX01; genus RUG11797. The sequence goes on from JAFRWU010000077.1 coordinate 7,046, forward strand.
GCACCCGCCCTGGGTGATGGAGGAGCCGTAGAAGACCACCGGGACCGGGTTCCGGTACGGCGCGGGGGAAAGCGGCGGGCAGTCTTTGTCAAGACCGATATAAAGCTCCTTTACGCCGGAATACAGGGGGAATTCGATCAGGATTTCCCGCTCCTTTTTCCGTCCGAGGGCGAGGACCCCTTCGAATTCCTCCGCCACGTCCATGGGGGGAAGGAAGGTCCCGGTGTAGCGCCCGTCGGCGTAAAGATCGAAGCCCGCGCTGCCGGTCAGGGCGAAATGCGGCATCTTGCCCGGGGCGTCCAGCCGCGCGAGGATCGCGATCCGGCGGCTGGCGGTGCGGAAGCGCACCCGCCCGCCCGCGGTGTTCGTGTGCAGGAAGGCGACGCCCTCGCTGACTACCTTCGCGACCTTCTCGGGCATGCGGCGATATTGACCGCCCTCCCGGAAGACGCCGCAGATCTCAAAGGGCTTGCCGTCCGTTGAGAAATAGCGCAGTCCGTTTTTCCGGAATACGCCCTCCACCCGGAAATTGCGGTCGATTTCGTCGATTTTCGCCATGTTGTATTCCTCCTTCGGCGCGGTGCGCGCCGTATACTCGTTCGGGATTCGCGGGAAAACGCCTTATCCCTCCACCCGGAGCAGGATCTCCTCCGCGCGCGCCGCGGCTTCCGCGGGGGAAAGGGAGCGGAAGATCGTGCGGCCGGGCTCGAAGGGCTCGATCATGTAAAGAGCGTCGGTCCCTTTTTTGCGGAATCGATTCAGGATCGCGCGGGAATCGATGACGCCGGTCTCCATGGGGAAGCGGCGCTGCATGTCCTTCTGCCGGTCGTAGGGGATACCGGCAGGCGCGTCGTTGAGGTGGACGCAGACCAGCCGGTCGATCTTTTCCTCCACGGTCAGAAGATCCTTTTCCTCCCCGCCCGCCGAGGTATACCAGTGATAGACGTCAAAGGCGATCCCGGCCGTGCCGCCCGCCGCGTCGGCAAGCGACAACACGCCGTCCAGCGAGTGGACGAATGCGTGAGGCGCGAGGGTCCGGAGCTCGTGCGGGCCGAGGAATTCCAGACCGTAGCGCACGCCGTAATCCCGGAGGATCTCGCCGACCTTCCGGATCCTTCCGGCGTGCCAGAGAAAGTTTTCGTCAAATTCCCGGGTGCCGGCGGGCCAGACGTGATTGTAGGCGGTTTTCGCGCCGAGCTTTTCGGCGACGGCCGCGCGGCGCTTCAGCTCCTCCAGAGCCTTTTCGAACTCCGCGTCGTCCAGCTCCCAGTGATAGAAATCGGCCGGCATCGGCAAAAGCCCGAAGCCGATCCCGCAGGCGCGCGCGGCTTCGCCGGCCTTTTTCGCGCGGAGGGGATCCTCCAGAAGATCGGGGGTCAGGCTGACCGCCTGAAAACCGCGGGAGGCGGCCTCCGGGATCAGGTCAAGGGCCGACCAGGGAAGATTCAGCATGGATGCGTCGAGAGTGCGGATCATTTTCGGTCTCCTTTCCGGACCGCTCAGACGTCCGAGAGCGGCGTGGTTTCGAGGAATGAAAGGACCTGCTCCCGGCTCCGCAGAGCGGTCCCCGCGCCGACGGCCGTGGTGCAGATCGCACCGCAGGCGCCGGCGAAGCGGAGCGCCTTTTCGACCGGCTCGCCCGCAAGGATCTCCGAGGCGAAGCCCGCGATGAAATTGTCGCCCGCGCCGGTCGCGTCCGCCGCCCGGATCCGGTGGACGGGAAGCCGGATCGAGAAGGAGGCGTTTTTGAAATAACAGCCCTTCGCCCCGAGCTTGACAATCACGTTCTTCACGCCGCGGGAGAGAAAGACGTCGGCCATTTCCTCCGGATCGGTTTTCCCGGTGAAGTACCGCGCCTCGTCCTCGTTGGGCGTGATATAGTCCGCAAGGGGCAGGGAGGCGGCGACGTCGTCCAGGGTCAGGAAGCGGAAGTTGGGAAGCTTGGTGTCGGCGAAGATCAGAAGGCCGCGCTCCCGGGCGGCGCGGAAGACCCTTTCGATGATCAGGGGATCGTCGAAGGGCGCACGGAAAAGAGAGCCGATCAGGATCGCGCCTTTTTCGGGCAGCCGGTCGAGATAGCGGTCGGGACGGAAGTTGTACCGGTGCGCCGCGTTCGTGATCGATTTGCGCGTGCCGTCGGGGGCGACGAACATGGTGGTCACCGGCGTCGGAGAAAGGTCGTCGCGGATCAGGGCCGAAAGATCGGTCCCCGCGTCCCGCATCGCCCCTTCGATCAGATCGCCGGCGCTGTCCGTCCCGAGATGGCAGAGGATCCCGGCCCTGCGTCCCAGCCGGGCGAGGGCCAGGACCTGATTGACGGCCTCGCCGCCGACGAACAGCGAACCGGACTCCGCGCGGAAGCCGGTGGCCGACACCGGCTCCGGATCAAAGCCGCGGATGATGGAATCCACCAGAGCCTGGCCGATGGAAAGGATCATGGGTTCGGAATTCACACGGTGCCTCCTTTTTTGCGTGAAAACGGCGTGTCAGAGCGACGTCACGATCTCAAAATCGCGCTTGGTAAAGCCCGTGGCGTACGTCCTGCCGCCGCGGCGCAGGAAGCTTGCCGAAACGGCGAAGACGCGTTCGGTTTTTTCACGGAGATCGCGGGTGATGAGAAGCAGATAAGCGTCGGTATCAAATCCCGCGATCACGTTGTTGGAATTGTCATGCATGACGTGGCCGTCGGCCTGCCGGTTGAACCAGATCTCCCGCTCGATCCCGTCCCGCGTGATCCGGAGCCCTTCGGCGTTTTCGCCGGTCAGCCGCACGAAAGAGGCGGGGTGCTCTTCGGGATCCAGCTCTAGGGTGTGGATCAGAAGATGCGTCCGCTCCTCGTCGCGGGTGGTGAAGACAAGAGAAGGCTTGTCCAGGTTTTCGCCGTGATCGGGGTGGGCGACCCTTTCGGAGAGGGTCGTCTCCGGGAAATGGGAGAGGAAGCGGGCGCGGCTTTCGCCGTTCGCAAATTCTGCGCCGTTCCCGGACGCCCGGTAGGTCCCGTCAAAATGCAGGGTGAATTCGACCCTGTCCGGCGCATGGCAGAAGACGTCGTCCACGATCAGGAGCATCCGGTTTTCGAACCAGAGGAAATTGCGGTAGAGCCGGGAGACGAGATGGGCCATCGGCCCCGCGGCGTCGGCCTGGAACCAGACGAAGTCCCGTCCGGCATAGTTACCGGAGATACGGCCGGGGAACTTCGTGCCACGGTAAAGCTCCTCGTCCCGCCGCCCGCCGCCGCGGACGAGGCGCAGGACGCTGTGCGCCGCGTCCTGACAGTAATAGGCGTGATAGAAGGGGCTTTCGTAGCTGCAGGTGCCCTCGTCCACGAAGAAGGGAGAACCCTTGTGCCAGAGCAGGAAGGACCCGGCGTCGTTGTGGGAATGGTTCCAGCAGAAGCCGCTCTTTACGGCGAAGAGGGTGCCGTCCGGCTCCCACGTGTCGCGGGTGAGGGCGTAGCCGGAGGAAAAGACGGCGGTCTTGGGGAGAGCTTCCGGAGAAGTGCGGCGCCGGGAAAAATCGAAGCCCGCGATCTCCTCGAAAAGACCGGTCCCGCAGGTCGAGGCGCAGGCGTCTGAAGCGGCCGTACCCAGCCCGAGCATCGAGGCGTACTGCGTCACAAGGCTGACGTCCTCGCGGACGTCGCTGTCGCCGAAATTGAGGAAATCGTACCGGATCTCCCCGTCGCGGAAGACCGGGTAAGAAAACTCCATCAGGCCGTCGAGGAGTCCTGCGGGAAGAGCGGCCCGGATCGTTTCGTTCCGGCCCGCATACCGTTCGCTGACGTAGAGATAGCGCAGAAGAGAACCGGTGCCGTAGTTGTCGTAGGCGACGCTTTCATAAAACATGCCCCGGTCGTCGAAATTCCGCATCTTGTTGAAAAGGGGATTCCCGGGATAAGCAAGATAATCGGCCAGCGCCCGGTCTGCCAGCGCAAGCATCCGCTCCGCGTTCTCCCCGGGCAGACGGTCCCGGATCGCGAGGAGCGCCGCGGCCGCCTCGCCGATGCAGACCGCCCACCAGTTGTGTCCCATGGAATCGACGGCGTGGATGCGCGTTTCGGGAAGGACCCAGTCGGAAAAGGCCGGAAGGACGCCCCTTTCAAAGATCCCTTTCGCGATCGCGTCCCGTTCCGCGGGGGTCAGGACGTCGTAAATCAGGTCGTACGCCGTCGCCGCGGCCAGCGTGGTGCCGGTGGAACAGAGATCCGAATGCCAGGGAATCGGCTTCCGCACCGCGTAGCTCACGGCGTACCAGCGCTCAAAGGAGATGAAATGCAGCAGAAGATCGCGCAGACGAAGGGCCGGCGCAGGATCCCCTTCGATCCGGTGCTTCAGGCCGAGGATCCGGTTCAAACGGCGAAGCTGCTGATTCAGTAGGCCGAAATTGGCGTGGAGCGTATCGGGGCCGTTGGCCTCCTTTTCGGTGACGAAGGGTTCCCGCATCGCCTTTTCCGCGTCGGACACCGCGCTTTCGTAACGCGCGCGGGCGGCGGGATCGGTCCTGATTTTTTCGCGGAACCTCGCTTCGTCCGCAGCCGAAAAATACAGATAAGGATGCTGCATCGTATCATCTCCTTTTGCGTTCTCCTGAGAAGAACATACCATATTTCGGCTTCGATTGCAAGAAGAAGCTTTTCCGGAAAACTTCCGGTTGCCGCCGGGGACGCGGTGTGATACAATGAGCCGGAAAGGAAAGCGCGCGGAAGGGGGAGAACGCGATGGGGAAAGAGGAGTATCTCGGAAGCGGCAGCGAAAGGATCGACAGCCTGCTTCTGTTTTCGGCGGAGATCGACAAGATGACCGCGATCGAACGCCGGACGCTTCTCGTCGACCGGAGCCGGCGGGAAAACGACGCCGAGCATTCCTGGCATATCGCCGTGATGGCGATGCTTTTCGAGGAATACGCCCTGGAAAAGCCGGACGTCGGCCGGGTGAGCGAAATGTGTGCGGCGCACGATCTGGTGGAAATCTACGCCGGGGACACCTTCGCCTACGATGAAAAGGGGAATCTTGACAAGGCGGCGCGGGAAAAAGAGGCCGCGGATCGCCTGTTCGGAAGTCTTCCGGACGAAAAGGGCAAATATCTCCGCGCCTTATGGGAGGAATTCGACGCCATGGAGACGGCCGACGCGAAGTACGCGGCCTGCATGGACAGGCTCCAGCCCTTTCTGCACAACGTTCTGACCGGCGGGCACACCTGGGTCGAAGGGAAAACGCGCCGCGCCGCAGTGGAAAGGCGGACCGCGATCCTCCGGGAGTTCATGCCGGCGCTGGTTCCCTGGCTGACCGCGAATCTGGACCGGGCGGTGGAGCGGGGATGGCTCCTGCCGTGAAAGAACAGCCAAAGGGGAGAAAAACAGGATGGAAAAGAAAGCGATATCGGTTTATCTCGCTCCGCATCAGGACGACGAACTGACCAATCTCGGGGTGGATCTCTGCCGGGAGGTTTCCGAGGGGAAAGAAGTCTGGTGCCTTCTCTTCACCGACGGATCGTCCTCCTTCGTCCGGGAGTTTCTCGGGAACGGGGAGAAATGCCCCCTGCATCCGGGAAGGCACGTCTACCGGATGGACAGAGCCGGATTTGCTCTGGCGCGGGACCGGGAGTGGCGCGAAAGCCTCGCGGCTATGGGTCTTCCTGCGGAGCGCGCGGTCGTTCCGGAGGGACGCGCGGTGGACGGTTCCCTGACGAAGGAGCAGGCGAAGGAGCTCCTTTTGCGATTTCTTGCGGGGAAAAACGATGCGCGCGTCACGCTCAAGACGATCATGCCGGTGACCGGCTGCCGTCAGAATCCCGATCATACGAATCTCGGAAAGGCCGCGGAGGAGCTCTTCCGGGAAGGCGGCGCCGACGGGCTGGAGCTCTTTTTCGAGCCGATCCTGACCGGGAAAAACTGCCCCGAGGAAAGAGATCTCACGCGCGTGGAGCCGGAGAACGGGGAACAGAGAAAAAAGCTTGAAAAGGCCGCGGCGGCTTACGGACGGTGGGACCCCGCACACGGATTTTTCGCCGTGGGGCACCATTCGGTGAAGGGCGAATTCGACGCCTTCGCGGCCGATCCCCACAACCTGAAAAGGCGCGTGGAAAAGACCTGAAAAGGATCCGTCCCGGCGGGTCGGCCGGGGCGCAGAAGATGAACAGCGGCGGCTGCCGGAAAGGCAGCCGCCGCTGTGCCGTACGATATCGGTTCAGGAATCCTGCGGCATATTTTTGACGTATCCGCCGACGGGCGCGCCGTCCGCGCCGCCGTAAAAGAGGAAGCGGTCGGTATCGAGGATCAGGACCAGCTTTCCTTCGGCTCCGGAAACGAGAAAGAGACCGGGACGAAGCGCGCCGATCCGTACGGGAAGCCTTTCTCCCTCAAAAAGGATCGCATCCTTTTTGAAGACGCAGACCGCGATCTCCTCCGGGGCGAAGGCGAGCTCGGCCCGCCATCCCGTCAGAGCGTCGGAGGGGGGAAGCGGGTCGGATGCGGTGATCGCGGACCCCTTCGCCGCGTCGAAGAAGCGCCAGCCGTCCTTCCCGACGAGAAGAAAAGCGTCCTCCTCGCATTTGACGGCGTATGCGCCGCGGCGCGTTTCCTCCGGGAGCTCAAGGCTTTCAAAAGGCGTGAACGGCCTTTCGGCGGCGAGAAGCCGCCCGATCAAGCTGCCTGCCATGTCGATCACCTGATGTACTCGGTGCTGTCGCGGGCCAGAAGCTCGGACGCGTCGTAGTAGTTGCCGAAGGCGCCGTAGGTGTAGTTTTCCGGCTTGCCCTCGCCGTTGTGGCCGAAGGAACGGCCCACGTCGTGCATCCGGTTCAGGTTCATCAGGAAGAAGAGGTTGTTGCCCTGTCCGCGTTCGCGGCAGGCAAGTTCCTCGTTGGCGTTGAAGATGTAGATGCCTTCCTTGATCTTGATGTAGTCGCCCGGCTCCTCGTAAAGACGCATCATCTCACGGCGGCGTCTTTCCCGGAACTCCTCGGTGTCGGGGATCTCCCGGCCGATGAAGTCCTCTTTGGCGATGGTCAGGCGGTAGTACCGCTCGCTGGAATACACGTGCACCACGGCCAGCGTGCCGTACTGCCAGTGGATCGCCTTGCCCACCAGGTCGGCGGTGTAGCCGTGACGGATCGTGGGCACCGTGCCGTCCTCTTTCCGGATCGCGCCGAAGATGATGTGCGGGCGGGGCATCTTCGGGTATTTCGGATTGACGCCGATGGTGGTGAAGTTGGCGGTGACCAGGCTCTGCTCCATGTCCAGCACGAAGGTGGCGCCGGTGCGGGGAGTGACGCCGGTCATTTCAAAATTCACGAAATAGGTGACGTCCTCCGGCTTCAGACAGTCGTAGGCGTATTCCTTTTTCTCCTCGTCCTCGCGCCCGAAGGTCAGGACCTTCCTGTCCTTGAAGAAAAGCTCGTATTCGTACCCGTCGTCCAGGCACAGCTCCAGCTTCTGGCCCACCAGTTCAAAGCACAGAGGCGGACGGTACTGCGACATGCCTTCGAAGACCGGTGGCTTGGGAAGCTCTTTTTTTACCGTATTTTCCATGGCAAATTCTCCCGTTCGTTTTGTATTTCAGCGGATATGATAGGTGCTCTTTCTCTCCAGGGTGTCCCTGGCGTCAAAATCTCTGCCGAAGGCGCCGAAGACGTAGTTCTCGCCCTCGCCCTTGTCGTTGGTGCCGAAGGAACGGCCCACATCGTGCATTTCCTTGAGATTCATCAGGAAAAGCAGGCTGTTCCCGTGCCCTCTCATCCGGCAGAGCAGCGTCTCCAGAAGGCTTACGACGTAGAGGCCGTCCTTGATCTTGATGTAGGCGGCGTAATCCTCGTAGACGCCCCGCGGTGCGTCGCCCTTCGGCATTTCGCGCCCTTCCGCCTTCATCCGTTCCACCATGCGCCGGATCCGTTCGGGGGTGAAGGCGACGCGGTAGTAGCGCTCGCTGGAATACACGTGCACCACGTCGAAAGTGCCGTAGTTCCAGGCGATGGCGCGGCCCACCAGATCGGGGGTGTAGCCGTGGCGGATCGTGGGAGCCGAACCGTCTTCCCTGCGGATCGCTCCGAAAAGGAATTCGATCGCCGGCATGCAGGGATACTTCGGATCCTGTCCCAGGTGCGCCGTGGCCATGGTGACCAGGCTCTGTTCCAGATCCAGGATCAGGGTGATCCCGGTCCTCGGGGATAGTCCCGGCACTTCGAAATTGACGAAGTAGGTATCCCGGTCGGCCTTCAGGACATCGCAGGCATATGTCCGGGGCTCCTCCTCCGCCTTGGCGCAGAGGATCGTTCCCCGTTCGGGGAAGGCGATCTTGCGGTCATAGCCGTCGTCCATGATCAGGGTGAATTCCCTCCCCGTGAGCTCATGGCACAGGGGCGGACGAAAGATCGACATTCCCTCAAATTTGCGGGGCAGAAGGATCTTTTCTTCATCCATCTTTTCGGATCTCCTCCCTTCAGGTCAGACTGTGCGGAAGGGACTCAGAGCTTTTCGGTCCGGTCGGGACCCATGATGCTGCAGTATTCCACCTCGCCGTCGGTCAGCTCCAGAACCCCGAGCTTCAGGCCGCTCTTTTCGTTGTAGATGGTGGAGAGGAAAGGATTGTCGGCAAAGACGCGGTCGACGATGGCCTGTTCCGCGGGAACGGCTTTGGCGCGCACGCGGATCCAGCGGTTGTCGTGCATGGCGCAGATCACGATCTTCGGATTCTTCATGATCTGGGCGTAGACTTTCTTGTGCTGTCCGACGGCGGTGAAGACGCGTCCGTCGTATTCCTGGAACACGCCGATGGGACGGACTTCCGGCTGGTCGCCGTCAACGGTGCCGAGATAGAAAACGCCGGCTTTTTTCAGAAATTCAGTGACTTCTTTCATAGAAAGACCCTCCTTCATTTTGCGCTTCCCGCGAATAGAGCGGCAGAGCCGCGCCTTTCGGGGAATCCGCTCTTCTGATAAAAAGATAGTATACGGACGGGCAAAAGTCAAGGGATAAATCAGGAGCACACCGCTTTTTGTGAAATCTTTCCATTCTGCGGGGACCGGATCTGTCTGTTTGGGAGCCGGGCAGAAGAACGCCGCCGCACAGGATGTGCGGCGGCGGAGACGGGTGAGCAGCACGTTCAGGGAGCGGGAAGCGGGCCGGCGTCCAGGAGACGGACCGGTGTGGAACGGAGGAAGACCGCTTCCCCGCCGCCGTCGACCAGAAGGGAGGGGTCGTCATACCCTTCCAGCATGACATCTTCCCAGAGGATCTTTTTGTAGTTCCGGCAGAGGAGGACGGGCCTGCCGCCCGCTCCCGGCCGGCAGGAGATACGGACGCGGCTCAGACGGTATTCCACCCGGTCTTCCGCGCCGCCCCAGAGGATGCCGGTATCGGTAAGATCTTCAAAAGAACATTCCTCGAACGAGACGGAGGCGAGGGGACGGTTGGTGCACCACCGGTGCTTCCCGTCGAATTCCAGAAGGATGAGCTGATCCGCACCGGAAAAGGAACAGTTCCGGAACAGAATATCGCCGGGGGTCCTGCGGATCTCGGCCCGGTAATCGCAGTAGTAGTTAAAGGCGGTGTGCGCCCGGTGGCGGCAGGAAGCGTCGGTGGGAAGCGAGAGCTCTTTCCGCCGGCCGGCGAGGCTCCCGCGGAACCCGAAGGAGGAGGGCCCCGCGGAACGGCAGTTCTCTACGCGCACGTGGTTGCCGCCGAAGCGGAAGACGCTGCACGCCGTCTGGAAGTCACAGTTCCTCACCGTGACGTCGTGATTGTCAAACCCCGCGATGCAGTCGTCTCCGGTGTGGAACAGGGAATCCTCGATCAGGACGTTGTCGCAGGTGCGCACGTCGAATCCGTCGTGACCGCCGTAAACCGCGAGGTTCCGGGCCGTTATGTCCTGACAGCCGAAAAGCGCGTGGCACCAGTTGGAGGAATCCAGAAAGGTGTAGCCGGAAAACCTGACGCCCCGGCAGTTCCAGAAGGAGAATCCGTGCGGGCCGCGGTAGTCCTCCTCTCCTTCCGGGTCGTATACGTCGGAGCCCCAGAAATAGGAGCCCTTCTCGCCGGTGACGGCGATGTCCTCCGCGTCGAAGGCGCGGATCAGGCCATTCGACCAGCGGGACAGCGGATCGGCCGAGCGGGCAGTGCCGGGCGGGACCTTCCCGGGAAGCGGTTCCAGAAGATCGCTGCGGAAAGAATCGTAATCGGCGGGATCGCGGCTCCCGCGGAGGACCGCGCCGCTTTCGAGATAGAGCTCCACGCGGCTTCTGAGACGTACGGCACCGGTCAGGAAGACGCCGCACGGAATGACGACCCGCCCGCCGCCGGCCAGGAAACAGGCATCGATCGCGTTCTGTATCGCCGCGGTCTGCACCCGGTCCGAGACCGCGGCGCCGAAGTCCAGAATGGAAACGTTTTTCATGCGCTTCTCCTCCACAGACGGGTTCGCCGGTTCAGATCAGATCGACTTCCAGTCCCAGGAGCCTTCCGAAATAGGCGATCGCTTCCCAGGATACGTCGTAAACCAGAACGCTGTGGTGAGTGGCGCCGGCTGCGGTCAACTCTTCCAGAAATTCCGCCACAGGGATCTCGGGCTTCATCCAGCCTCGCATGTTTCCGGCGAAACGGTCTTCGCCGGCGGGCGATTCCATGGTCACGGGGGCGAGGAAAAGCCGGAAATCCTCCCTGCTCCGGTATAGATTGACGAACACGGCGTTCCCCGCCCGGTAGCGCGCGTAGCCGACGACGGGGTCGGACGCCTCGCCGTAGATGAAATTCATGGTCTTCAGTTCTTTCTCCCCGTCGGCCAGAGCGTAGTTCATCTCGCCCATATGGCTCAGGAATAGAGTGTCGTGTTTCCAGTCGGGGCAGAAGATCTCCACGAAGGACGCCTTCCCGGGGAAACCTTTCAGAAGTGCGCCGGTCAGGGCGGCGGTCATAACGTCTCCCTCGCCCGCGTAACCGATCCCTCTCTCCATGGCGCGGCAGGCTTCCATAAAGGGCATGACGTCGAGGCCAAGAGCGGGGGTGATATCCAGAAAGCTCGCGGTGAAGGCGCCGAGATTTTCTTTTTCCAGCCATTTCCGCACCGCAAGTCCGTTCCGCGCGGTCAGAAGGTGGGAGGCTTCCTGATAGGGGATCAGCTTGATGCTGTCCTGAAGGTCGCGGGAAACTTCCGCCGAGACGTCGTCCTCGGAAACCTCGTCCTTCAGAGCTCGGAGAAGCGCCCCCTCCGCGCGGACCACCGTGACGCCGAAGCGCGTTCGGAGCTCCTCGTCGCCGATCAGGAAATCCCCCATGCCGGGGAAGGAACGCCCGATCAGACCGACCTTCATGCCGCTGAGCGCGCGGGCCGCGACCCCGGCTCGCAGGAATTCGGCCGTCCGGTCAAGAACGTCGGACGTGGGGAAGTGACCCGCGGCGATGGCGAAAGGTTTCCCGAGCCGGTTGAGAAGATTCCCCAGATCCATGACGCCGTGGATCCCGTGGCAGTAATTGATCTCGGCGGGATCCTGAGCGGGGCTGAAATCAAAGGTCTCGGTGGTGTCGAGGATCACCAGCGGGAGCGCCGTCCCGGCCAGGACCTCCGCCGATTCCAGAGAAGGCGAATAGGCAGCGTGCCAGGTGACGATCGCGTCGGCGCCCTCCCGCTCGAAGCGCGAAACGGCGGCCCGGAACTCCTCCTGCAGGCGGCAGAAGGGGCTTCTCACGACCTCGATCCCCCTGGCCTCGAAGGCTTGTGCCAGCGTTTCATAAAAGGGCTCGAGCCTGTGACGGGCGGGAAATCCGCTCTCGTCGTAAAGCGCGATGTAAAGGGGCAGAAATCCGATTTTCATGGGGTCGACCTCCTTGCGTTCTTTTGATTCAGGCCTGCATCCCGAAAAGGCGCACGGTGTTGCCGGCCATCACGTCCGCGATCTCGCGGCGGGTGAGTCCGGTCTTTTCGGCGGCTTTCCGGAAGGCCAGCAGTTCTTCGTACATAAAGGTAGTGATCCTGTCTCCGTCGTCGCTTTCCCGCATGTGGGGATCCCCCGAGACGTCGCCGTAAAGACCGCGGGGCACCACGTTGATATAGTTTCCGTTTTCGGTGACGCGGTACATGCGCATCTTGGTGATGGGCATGTCCGATCCGAAGAGGAGCCTTCCGGGACCCACCGCCCGGAGACAGGCGGTGATCGCGGGCTCAAAGGTGTTGGCGGTGAAATCGAAAAGCAGGTTCCGGCTGTTTTTCAGCGTGTCGAAGGCGTTCCCCAGGGCTTCGGCGGTGTAGGCGCGCCCGATGTGGGCGACGATCACCTTCGCGTTCGGGTATTTTTCGTCGATTTCCATCAGCTGGGCGATATTTACCGGATCGGCGAGCCGCCCGTCCCGGGCGATGTGAAGCATGACCTTCCCGCCGAGCTCGTCCATCAGGCGAAGCTGCGCCGGGGTGAGAAAATCATAGATGCGGATCTCTTTCGGCGGGATATAGGACGGGGCGTAGTTGAGATAGGGCTTCACGCCGGAAAAACCGCGGGCAAAGGCCGCGCGGATCTCCTCCTCCCCCGTTTCGGGGCGGATGCAGAAGAAGGCCGGCAGTCCGGTCTTCCGGATCAGATCCTCCACGTAGGCGTTGCCGGCGGCAAGGTGACAGGTCGGCGTGGTCATCAGCACGGCGCGGACCTTTTTCCCCGGGAACATCGCCCGGTAAGAGGCCTCCAGATCCTCAAAGGTGCAGTCGGCCGCCACCAGATCGGGCCAGGAAACCAGGCTGTCAGGGCGCAGGAAGCCCTCCCGGCAGCGGGGCGTCCAGAGATGCACGTGACAGTCGACGATCGCGTCCGGCAGGAAATCGCGGAGAGTTTCTTCGTAGACTTCTCTGTCGCGCGGGGTGCTTTCGATTCCGAACATGGATCCCCCTCTTTTCTTTCAGGAGTTGATTTCAAACGCTTCAAAGGCTTTCCGGCGGTCTGCCCATTTCCTGAGCACGGGGCAAAAGCGCGCGGTATTTCCGCCCTTTTTCGGCGTAATAGGCGAAGAGCGCGGAGTCGGGAAGAGCGAGCGGACGGGTCTCGATCCGTTTCGCCGCCTCCCCGTAATCGCGGAAGCAGCCGTCGCTCACCGCGGCGATCAGGGCGGCGCCGGCCGCGGCGGCGTCGGCTTCCCGGGAAATCAGGATCTCGCACCCGGTGATATAGCCAAGGAGTTCGCACCAGAACCGGCTGCGGGAAGCGCCGCCGGTCATGGTCATCCGGCGGATCGGGACTCCGGCCTTCCGGAATTCGTCCAGGGTCAGAGCCGTTTCGAATCCCACGCCCTCCATCAGGGCGCGGGCGACGTCGTATTTGTCGCAGCGGAGGTCGAGGCCGGTCAGGGTCCCCTTCAGCTCGGGCATCCCGTGGGGGAAGCCGGCTCCCGCGAGATACGGGAAGAAGAAAAGACCCCGGGAAGAATCCAGGCGCGTCCCGGCCTCCCGGTCCATCACGGCGAAATCGTCGCCGATCACCCGCTTATACCATTTCAGGACCGAACCGGCGCTGGCGAGGGAGGCGATGGCGCCCCAGAGACCCGGGACCGGGTGGATGCCCGGCGCGAGGTACGAGGGGGTATAAAGCGGCTTTCCCGTCACGCCCAGGACGACCCAGGCGGTGCCGGTGGCCAGAAGGAGATCGCCCTCGTGCACCGCGCCGACGCCGAGAGAGGCGCAGTACTGGTCGTGGGCGCCGTTGTAGACGCGGACGCGGGGCGAAAGGCCGAATGCCGCCGCCGCTTCGGGAAGGAGGGTCCCGAGCGGGGCGCCCACCGGAAGCACCTCCGGGAGCCGGTCGGACCCGAGGCCGATCGCGTCGAGGATCGCGGGATCGTAAGCTCCGGACCCGATGTCGAAGATCTGGCGGATCGCGGCGTTGGTGGGATCGGCGGCAACGCGGCCCGTGAGTCTGAGATTCATGAATTCCAGGGTGGAAACGAAATACGCGGCGTCCCGGAAAAGCCGCGGCTCGTGCCGCCGGAGCCAGAGGAGCTTGGCTGCGTCCAGCTCGGCGCCGGGACGCCATCCGGATTTCCGGTAGATCGCGTCGGCGCCGAGAGAATCCGAAAGCTCTTTCGCCTCCCGGGAAGCGCGTCCGTCCATCCAGGTCAGGGCAAGCCGGAGAGGATCGCCCCGCCGGTCGACCGGGAGCATGGTCGCGCCCTGGGTCGAAAGGGAAAGCGCGCCGATCTCCCCGGGATCGGGAAGCTTTCCGAGAGCTTCGGCGACAGCGTCCTTCGAGGCGCGCCACCAGTCCTCTGCGTTCTGTTCCACGCGGTTTTCCCCGGGGAAAATCAGTTCATATTCCCGGTAACCCCGGGAAAGGACCTTTCCTTCGCGGTCGATCACGGCCGTCTTGGCGCCGGTGGTCCCGACGTCCAGTCCGAGATAGAGCACGGTTTCTCTCCTTTCGGCGAAGCGGGATGAAAAGGATCAGAGAAGGTCGGCGATCAGAAGGGCCAGGGTCTCCAGAGCCTTTTCCGAAGAGGTCACCGGCGGCTTCAGGAGCACGGCCGGCGGACAGTCGGCCTTGTAAAGCTGGGCGCTGGCGTCCACGGCCCGTTCGTTGAGCTTTCCGGCAAAGGCGGCCGCTTTTCCCACGTCGGCGAAGTGAAGCCCGACCAGATGCCCGGCGCCTTCCACCCGGAGAAGCGTGTCCGGGTGCGCCTTCCGCGCCTCCTCCAGCGCTTCCCGGAAGAGGGAAGCGGCTCTTTCGACCCTCTTCCCGTTTTCCTTCATGTAGGTCATAGTGATGAGATAAGCGAGCGAGGCCAGCTCCTCCTGCCCGTTGGTGACCAGAGCGCCGAACTGATTCAGGTTGTCCATGGGGGCGGCGGCGAGGATCTTGCTCGCAGGGTATTCCCCGCCGGGGAACCCCTTGCCGATCACGGCGAAATCGGGCCGCAGCCCGTAATGACGGAAAAGGAAAAAGCCGTCGTACCACATACAGGACTGGATCTCGTCCACCAGGGTCGGGGTGTCGGTCTCACGGCACAGGGCGTAGGCTTTCCGGAGGAATTCTTCGGTCAGGCGGATCGCGCCGTAATTCATCAGGACCAGCTCGTGCAGGAAGCCGGCGGTTTTATACGGGCCTTCGTTATAAAGGCGGATCTTTTCTTCGAAATCCCGCTCGTCGTTGATCCCGACCGGAACGACCCTGTAGAGTCCCGCCTTTTCGATGCCGGCGGCGAATCCGGGCCAGAGGCCGCGGAAGGTCTGGGTCAGGACGGTGGTGCCGTGATAATTCCCCGCGCGGCCTCCCTCCCGGTCGGCCATGACGAAAAAGACCGGGATCTTTCCCTCGTACGGAGGCGCGGGATAGGTGGGATCCAGACGGTAAAACCGCGCGAGCATCATTTTGACCCCGGCTTCCACCGCGAGGCTCCCGGTTTCCAGGTTGATCACCCGGTTGAGAAGATGCTCCTCCCGGGAGGAGACGAGGGACCGGAATCCCGCCTCATCCGACCAGGAAAGACCGTTCGCGGACTGGATCAGGCGCTTTTCCAGAAGACGGGTCACGTACCCGCGGGTGTTGTTGTGGGTGGCGTTGGGAACGCCCAGGGCGCGGGCGGCGTCGATCAGACGGTAGCCCGGGAAGCGGTGGCCGAGGGAGGCGTGATAATGCTCGCTTTTGCCGATCAGATAAAGCCGGCCGTCCTCGCCCACGCGGTAGGGACCGAAGCCCGCGACCGGCGCGGAGGATTTGTGCATGGCCTTCCGGAAGGAGTCGGTGGGCGCTCCGTCCTCTCCGTTTTCAAAGGGAGGAACGATCTGCTTCCCGATCTCGGAGAGCAGGGAATCCGCCTTCTCCTGCAGAGAGAGAGGATAAAAATCGATTTTTTCGTCGGCCAGACGGCGCGCCTCTCCCGGCGGAAGAAGCGAAAGCGCCTCGTTCGCGGCGACAACCGCGTCGGTATACGCTTTCCCCAAAAGGTCGGAAAGGGAAAGCTTCGGAGAGATATAGGCCATCGGGATTCCTCCTCGTTTTTGTCAGATTTCCGTGAGGGAAACGACTCTTCCCTCCCGGTGGGAAAGAAGGGCGGCGGTCTGCAGGCGATGGGAAAGGGCGGTCTCTTCGGGACGCAGGAGGCCGAAGGCGGGCTCCCGCCCCTCCAGCTCCAGAAGGAAGGCGGCCCACATCTGCAGGATCGCGTCGGGGAAGCCGAATTCAAAGATGCCGCCGGTGACGGTGGGGATCATGGGCTTGTAGCCGACGCCCACGCGGCACCAGGCCTGCTCCTTGCCCCAGGAGTCGGTATAGAAAAAGGCGTTGGGATCGTCGGTGGTGAACCGGGCGGAGGATTTCAGCCCCAGGACCTCCAGAGACCAGCTGTTGGTCGCTCCGGGCATCAGGCGCATGGTGCGCATCACCAGAGGGAAGAGGTCGCCGTCGGCACCCCGGACGTCGGATACGAGAAGAGCGTTGTCCCAGGTCAGGCAGGGGGCTCTGCCGCCCTTGCCGTCCGGACGTTCCCGGATGATCTTCGTAAGCTTCGCAAAGACGTTTTCGGGCGTCCATCCCATCCGGAAGGGAACGTGCTGGGTATGGATCCCCAGATCGCCCATGCATCCGTATTCGCCGTTCTTTTCCACCTGGCGCTTCCAGTTGACGGGCTTTTCGGGATCCATATCGCTGGAATGACAGAAGGAAGAACGCACCTCGATGATTTTTCCGAAGGCGTCCGCGCCGATCCGGCGGATCAATTCCTGGCATCCCGGGTAATAGGGGAACTCGCTGGAGCAGCGGACGACCAGCTCCGGATGCTTTTTGACGGCGGCCAGAATGCGGTCGTTCGCGGCTTTGTCGATGCCGAAGGGCTTTTCACCCAGCAGATGCTTGCCCGATTCCAGAACGTCGATATAGACTTTTTCGTGCAGAAGATGGGGGACCGCCGCGTAGATCGCGTCGATCCCGGGATCGGCCAGAAGATCCCGGTAGTCTTCGGAGCTGATCCTGACGGCGGGGAAATTGTCGCGGAACCAGTCTCGCGCCGCGGGGTTTGGATCGGCGACGCCGACGATTTCGGGCTTCGCGATCCCGGAGGCAAGCTGACTCCATCTGGCGGCGGCGCCGGCGAACTCCCGGCCCATCAGCCCGCATCCGATCACCCCGAAGCGGATCGTTTTTTTCACGGTTTATCCCTCCTTCGGACGGGAAGACAGGCAGGGACCCGTCCCCTCCCGTTCCTTCAAAATTATAACGCGGCGAAAATGCGGTGTCAATCGTTTTCCCGCCGAAAACGTCCTTTTGCCGGAGACGCTTCCCTTTACATCGCAGCTCCGGCGTGATAGAATAACAGACGGGAAAACGCACGAATACTCTTCGGGGAAAGGAACCTTGTGATGAAGCTTCCCTTTGCGAAAGAAAACGAAAGAATCTTTTTTGACGGCGCCATGGGCACCATGCTGCAGACGGAAGGTCTCGCGCCCGGAGAATCGCCGGAGAGATGGAATCTGTTCCGGCCGGAGACCGTCCGGAGGGTGCACGCGGCGTATCTCTCCGCGGGAGCCGGGATACTGAAAAGCAACACCTTCGGCGCGAACCGGCTGAAGATGGAAAAGCTGGGACTGGACCCGCGCGAGGTGATCGTGCGGGGCGTGACCCTGGCGAAGGAAGCCGTGAGAGAGGCGGGACGGGGCCTTGCGGCCATGGATATCGGGCCCACGGGAAGGCTTCTCGCGCCGGTCGGCGATCTGGCGTTCGAAGACGCCGTTTCGCTGTTTGCGGAGATGGTGTCCGCCGGACGCGACGCGGGGGCCGATCTGATCCTGATCGAGACCATGTCCGATCTTTATGAAGCGAAAGCCGCCGTGCTGGCGGCAAAGGAGAACGCCGATCTGCCGGTGTTTGTGACCATGACCTTCGACAAAAACGGAAGGCTCCTCACCGGCGGCGACGCGGTCACCGCCGCGGCGACGATGGAGGGGCTGGGCGTCCGGGCGTTCGGCATGAACTGCGGGGTCGGGCCCGACGTGATCGTGCCGATCCTGAAAAGGATGCGGGAGGCCGTCTCGATCCCTCTGATCGCGAATCCCAACGCGGGACTGCCGCGGAGAGAAAACGGCCGGGACGTCTACGACGTGGGACCGGAGGAATTCGCGGCCGCCATGACCGGAGCGGCGGAGGCCGGAGCCGCGATCCTCGGCGGATGCTGCGGCACCACCCCGGCGCATATCGCGCGCCTGATCGAAGCCATCGGGGAGATCCCGCTGCCGGAGGAAAAGACCGGCCTGCCCGCCGCCGTCACCAGCGGCATCCGGACCGTGCGCTTCGGCGGCGAACCGGTGATCGTAGGGAACCGGATCCGCCCGTCCGGCGCGCAGCCGGAGCCGTGGGACCCGGACGACGTGGTGGACGAAGCGCTGGCGGAGGCCGACGACGGAGCCGACGTGATCGGCGTGGAGGCGGAGATCTCCGGCGGGGAGGACGCGGCGTGCGCCGCGATCCGGGAGGTGCAGAGCATGACGGCTCTGCCTCTGGCGCTCGGCGCGGCCGATCCCGGAAGGCTGGAAAAGACGATGCGGGAATATAACGGCAGACCGCTGGTCGGGCCGGTGACGGAGGAAACGATGGACCGGGTCTTTCCGCTCGTCAGAAAGTACGGCGGGGTCGCCGTCTGCCTGACGGAAAAAAGCGGGGGAGCCTCCCGGAACGCCGGGGAAAGACTCCGCGCGGCGGAGGAGATCCTGAAGACGGCCGCGAAGTACGGCGTCGGGAAAAAGGATCTGCTCCTCGATCCCCTGGAGGAAGCGGACGCCGGAGACGGCGCGGAGGCGATCCGCGCCTTGAAACTGATCCGGGAGACCCTCGGCGTCGGAGTGTCCCTCGGCGCGTCCGGAAAGGTCCGGGCGGACGCCGCGCTCCTCGCTGAAGCGGCGGAGGAGGGACTCGACGCGGTTTTCGCCGATCCGGGAGAGGAAGATCTGATCGACGCGGTCAGAGAGTAAAGGAGATTTTTCACGAGAAAGTGAGAAAGGCCGGAGCATTTTGCTCCGGCCTTTCCCTGCCTCGTATGTCTTTTGCGCTTTACCGGCGCTCAGCCCTCCCGGACGCGCACCAGAAGGAGCCGCCCCTCTCCGACCGAGACGCGGGCGGTTTTGCCGGGAAGCGGCTCGTTGGAAACGCCGTAGGCGAAATCCGGGGTGATCGCCGCGCCGGAAAGGGGATAGAACGCGTCCTCCACGACCACGTCCCGCGCTTCGCCGTCCACGGCCAGAAGTGAAAAATAGGGATATGCGGACGGGATCTCCGCGGGCTTGCGGGAGACGATCTCCATCTCGGAAAAGTCGTCGGCGAGAAGCGCGCGCTTTCCCCGCGAATCCAGATACAGAAGAAGCGAAAGATTCCCCAGCGAATGATCGAACCGGCCGCCCAGCACGCCGACCAGAAGGAAATCGTCAAAGCCGCGCCGGATCGCCTCCTTCGCGGCGAAAAAGGTGTCGGTGTCATCCTTCTCGCGGGGAAGGGCGATGATCTCGGCAGAGGATTCCGGTCTTTCGTGAGAATCGAAGTCGCCCACCACGAGACCGGGCGCGCGGCGGAGACCTTTTTCGTGGTTCAGGCCGCTGTCGCAGTAGATCATGAAATCGTCGGGAGAGAGAAGCGAAAGGATCCTTTCATAATTCCCGATCGGCGCGCCGCCGACGATCACGCATCGCTTCATGGTTTTCCTCCTTCCCGGTCGAGACCGGCGAACCGCCAGAACGGCGCCGGGTCGCGAAAATCCCGGATATAGCAGTCGGCCGCGGCGGAAAGCCGCGCCTGATCCTCCTCGTGGGGATCGTAAACCGCCGCGGTGGGGAATCCCGCTTTCTTCGCGGTCAGCAAAGCAAGGAACGAATCCTCGAAAACGTACGTCTTATGCCGTGAGGTCCCCAAAAGATCGAGAGCCTTCTCGAAAAGAAGCGGCGAATCCTTCCCCGCGTCGAGATCGGAGCAGGCGAGGATCCCGCGAAAAAGAGAAAGGATCCCCAGCCGGCGGAAGGCCGCCCGCACCAGCGCGGGGTCCGACGCGGTGGCTACCGCGAAGGGAACGCCCCTTCCGGCGAGGGACAGGAGGAATTCCTTCACGCCGGGCTTCAGCGGGGCTTCGTTCCGGTAGAAGCCGTCGATCACGCCGCGGATCCCGCCGAGGATCTCCTCCTCGCTTTCGCGCATAGCGCAGATCCGGCGGCAGGTCCTGACACCCTGCGGAAGACTCATGAGCCGGAGCCTTTCGTCCAGATCGGGCGGCGGATCGTAGCCGAGGGAGCGGAGATACCGGCTTCCCAGCGAGGTCCAGATCCCCATGGAATCCAGAAGGGTGCCGTCCACGTCGAAGATCGCGCCCGTATCCATGATATCCGCCTCCCTTCTCCGGCGCGCCGCGGGACGCCGGATCCTCTTTCGTTTTTATCATACGCCGATGAGAAGAAAAAAGCAAGCGGGACGATGCGGACGGAGCGCTTTTGCGGGCGGACGAAGCCGGGAAAGATGAAAAAGCACTTTTCTTTTGCCGGATATTGTAGTATAATAAGGGAGCCTAAGGAAGAATTGAAAGGCAAGGAGCAGAATATGCACAGTCAAAGTCGATACAAAACCAACTATCGGTCGATCTACCGGAGCCAGCGGCCTCAGACAGGATGGCAGAGATGGCTCGGCACCTACGGCCGGATGATCTATTTCCCCTTCCTGTTCGTATGGCTGGAAGTGATCATGCGTCTCAACATGGCGCTTTCGGGCAAGTATTTCCTGATCTGGACGGTTTTCGGTTTTGCGGCCGGCCTTCTCATCACGGCGGTCACCACGCCCTTTTCCCGCAAGGCGAACCTGATTGTCGCGGAGGTCGCCTCGACCGCTCTCACGCTGGCTTATCTGATCGAGATGTTCTGCAAGAAAATTCTGCAGACCTATTATCCCATCAGCATCCTCGGCGTCGCGGCCGAAAACAAGATGGACGACTACGTGGAGGTCGTGGTCACCACCGTTCTGAAAAATATCCCCATCGTGATCGTTATGTTCGCTCCCACGATCCTGCTTTTCATCTTCGGCAGCCGTTATCTGAAATTCGCGAAGCTGAGCTGGAAGTTCTCGGCGCTGGCGGCCGGCGGGATGGTGGTCATGCATCTTCTCGGCCTTCTGATCGTGCATATGCCCTGGAAGGGAGACGTCACCCCGGCGGAGCTTTACAAGACCGATACCGCCATCGAGGATCAGGTGGATCAGCTCGGCCTTCTCAATATGCTCCGTCTTGACGTCAAGCACATGATCATCCCGGTGGAGGCGGACCTGGACGACGATTTCGGCGAGCCGGATTCCCCCGTCGATATCCGCGAGCCGGACTCCGGCAAGACCGGGACCGAAACGGAGACCGGTACGGAAACCGAACCGGGAACCGACACCGAAACCGAATCCGGAACGCCGACCGAAACTGAGTCCGAGACGGTCGTCGACCGCTCGCCCAACGTCATGGACGTGGATCTGGAGAAGCTTGCCGGTTCCTCGGATAAAAAGGTGCAGTGGCTCGCCAAGTATTTCAACAGCAAAACGCCCACGAACAAAAACGAATACACCGGCATGTTCAAGGATTACAACGTGATCTTCTTCACCATCGAGGGCTTCTCCTCCTACGGCGTCAGCCAGAAGCTGACCCCCACCCTCTACAAGATGATGAACAGCGGGTTCGTGTTTGAAAACTTCTATACGCCGCTCCATTACACCAGTACCTCCGGCGGCGAATGCCAGAATCTGCTCGGCCTCTATCCCAAGGACGGCAACCCCATCAGCATGAAGGAGACCGGCGTGCAGAAGACCGACTGCTACTTCTCCCTGGCCCAGCAGCTCAAGCGCGAGGGATATCAGGTGATCGGCTTCCACGGCAACGGCGACATGTACGGCCGCCTGGCGTCCCACACCAATCTCGGATACGACTGGCGGCAGTACAAGCACGGTCTGGATCTGGAAATGAAAAGCGACGGATCCAAACCGCTCTGGCCGCAGAGGGACAAATACGTGGTGGAAAAGAGCATCGGCGAGTATATCAACAGCGACAAGCCCTTCCACGTCTACTATATGACCATCAGCGGACACATGCCGTATTCCTCCAACTACGTGACGCGCCAGTACCGCGACCTGGTGGATCCGCTTCCCTACACCGAAAACACGCAGAATTACCTGACCACCATCATCGAGGTGGACAGAGCCCTCGAAGTCCTTCTCCAGAAGCTGGAGGAGGCGGGAAAGCTGGAAAAGACCCTGATCGTGGCGGCGGCCGACCACGTCCCCTATTTCGACGTGGCGACGCTGGAAGAGCTGGCCAAGGCGAAGTTCGGCGATTCCAAGGATCTGGAATATCTGAAGGAGCAGAACATCAACACCGACGTTTACCGGAACATGCTGATCATGTGGTCGGCCAGCATGAAGGAGCCGGTGAAGGTGGACAAGGTCTGCGGACAGGTGGATATCCTGCCGACGATCTCCAACCTGCTCGGCCTGGAGTACGATTCCCGGATGCTTTCGGGCACGGACGCCCTTTCGGACAGCGAAGGCCTTGTGATCTTCCATTCCCACAGCTGGATCTCCGACCGCGGCTACTACAATCGCTATACCCAGGAATTCAAGCCGGCAGAGGGCGTGACGATGTCCCAATCGGAAACCGAGGAATACGTTTCGGCCATGAAGGACAAGGTTTCGAACATCCTGAAATGCACCGAGCTGATCATCCAGACGAACTTCTACCACAAGGCGCTGAAGAGCTGACCGGTCCGGCCCCCCAAAAAAAGAATACAGCCGCCGTTCCATGGAACGGCGGCTTTTTCGATCGTCCGGCGCCGCGCGGCTCAGTACAGGTAAGCCTGCAGCGTTTCCGCGGTTTCTTCGGGACAGTCCGGAAGACCGGCGAAGGGAGAATCCGGCCGGACCGAGGAGGCGCGGAAGGGGAAAAGCTCGATTTTGGAAAGCCCCGCGAAGGGCGAGAGCAGTCTTTTCAGGCGCGCCGCCGCGGCCGGCGTGTCGCTCATGCCGGGGATCACCGTGTGCCGCGCCCAGATCTCGCACCCCGCGTCGTCGGCAAAGGCGAGGAAGGCCAGGGCTTCGGTGAGGGAGCCGCCCGCGTACCGGAGGCAGTCCGCTTCGGTGAGAAAGGGGAGCTCGGCGATCAGAAGATCGGTTTCGGCGAGGAGCGCGATCACCTGGGCTTCGGCCCCTTCCGGATAAAATCCGGGAGTGAGGAGCGCGACGTGATAGTCCCTGGCGCGGAAAACCGACGCAAGGGAACGGGTATAGGCGAGATCCTCCAGGATCCCCCCGGTCAGGGTGACGCCTCCTCCCCGGCGCAGATAAGGATCGTCGGGGATCAGAAGATAGGCGGCTTCCTCGGGCGTGAGAGAGCGTCCGCCCGCGCCCTGCGCTTCCGGCGTGCGGCAGAGGGGACAATGCCGGGAGCAGCCGGACAGGGTAAACGCCGTGCGGAAACCGGGACCCATGGAGGCGACGCGCCGTTCGATGCGGACGATTTTTCCCTGCATGCCGGTCCCGCCTCCTTTTTTTCGATCATAACACGGAGAAAGCGGTCCTGTCAACCGCCGGATGCGGAAAAGGCCGCCTGCCGGCGGCCGGGCGCGGCGTTTACGCCGCTTTTTCCATGTGAAAAAGCCTGCACAGCAAGGCGCGCAGAATTTTTCCGGGTTTCAGAACGACGATTTTCATATCAGCAACACGTCCCTCCGCGCTTTTTCAGGGTCAGAAGCCAGCCCGCGGCCGTCAGAAGCAGACTGAGCACGACGATCGTGACCTGAGGCGGCAGAAAACAGGAAAGAAGAATGCTGACGCCGCCGGTCATCAGAACGATTCCGATCTGCTTTCCGGGCGGATCTCGGAAAAAAGAAACTGCTTTCAATCGGCTCCTCCTCTCGGCGGAAGCTTCCGCGGGGCGGGAAGCTTCCTCTCGTTTTCACTATATGCCGAAAAGCTTTCGGGGGCGACAGGATGCGCGCTCTTTTTTCGGGAAACGGGTGTAAGCTACCGGAAAAGGAGGGATTCGATGAAGAGACTGTTTGCGGGACTGCTTCTGGCCGGCGTGCTGATCCTTGCGGTCGCTTATCTGGCGGCGGAGGAGGATCCGGCGCGGGCTCCCGCCGCCGCGCCGAAGGCGGACGCGGGAGAAAACGCGGCGGTAAGGGAAGCGGCGAACGGCGCGGACGCCGGCGGGAAAGAGACGGCGCCGGAAGCTCCGGCGGCGGAGGAGAAGAAGAGCGCGGCGGGCGGGGAGCGGTCTTCTCCCTTTCTTTTTCTGGTCAACCGGAACCATCCCGTGGCGGAGGATTACGATCCGGATATCATCACGGTGCCCGGGCGGAACGTCCGCGGGGAAAGGACCGCTGCGGAAGCTCTGCGGGACATGCTGGCTGCGGGCGAAAAGGAGGGGCTGCGTTTCGTGGTCTGTTCCGGATACAGGACGAGGGACGAGCAGAGGAAGCTTTACCTCAGCCAGATCCAGCGGCGGCTGGACGCGGGCATGACCCAGACCGAGGCGGTGGAGGAGGCGGGTCGGGTCTCGGCGCAGCCCGGAACCAGCGAACATGAGACCGGACTTGCGTTCGATATCGTCGCGCTTTCCTATCAGAACCTGGACGACGGGTACGCGCTGACCGCGGAGGCAAAGTGGCTTCGGGCCCACGCCGCGGAATACGGCTTCGTTCTGCGCTATCCCGCGGGAAAAAGCGACGCGACCGGGATGGATTACGAACCGTGGCACTTCCGCTACGTGGGAAAAGAAGCCGCCGAAGAGATCGAGGGAGCCGGGCTGACTCTGGAAGAATACCTGGGAAATGAAGCGGCGGTTTCTTTATCCCAAGAGGATACGCAGAAATAAATAAAGAAAAATAGAATAAAAGAGATCATATATAGCCGATAATGATAATCGAGGCCGAAAGAAATAGCAGAAAGCGATAAAAAACCGGAGGAAGAGCCTTCCTCCCGGAGGGAAACCGGTCGGGCGCCGATCCTTTGGGAGACGGACGGCGGGTGAAGCGTCAGCGTGTCGATCCCGCAGAGCGGAAAAGCGGGAGGCTCGTCCGGCGCGCCCGCCCCCCGCGCCGTCCTCTCCGGGGCGGCGCGCTTCCCGCAGGAGGCGGATCGTTGGGATGCGTTTGGCGTGCCCGCGGGGGGCAAAGGGGACGCGTCCGCTTATGAAAAACCGCCCGCATGGCGGACGGACGATTCCTGGGGCGGGAAACCGCCGCCGCGTCCCGCACGGGAAACCGGGAAACGGCGGGCGGAGAAGTACCGTTCTGCGAAAGAGGAGAGGGCGGCGGAAAAACGCGCGGCCGCCCGAAAAGAGCGGCCGCGCGTAAGAAGTCACGGGCTTGACGGATCGCGAAGATCAGAAGGCGAAATTGATTTCGTCGTAGGCCTTGCCGGAATTGGCCGCGGGATGCAGGTGATTCTGCACCTCTTCAAAGGTGTGATAGCCGTAATTGCCGGAGACCGACCAGTTGCCCTGTTTGAAGCTGTACGAGTGTCTGACGACGGTCGGCTTGGCGAGATTCACCGTCAGTTCGCCGTCCTTCATCGTGAGGTTATCGACCTTGACGACGATGAACAGGGTGAAGACGCCTTCGGAACCGGTCGTGGTGGAGGTGGCGGTCAGCGTGTAACGGAACACTTCGTAGAGCGTGTTGTTCGCCTTGGTGGCGTCAGGCTCGGTGGAGTATACGAGGATCCGGCCGAAATCGATGAGATTGCTGAGCTTCTGATTGCTTCTCAGGCCGTCGTTCAGCCATTTCTCCGCGACGGCGTAGGTGGCGCTGCGGATTTCCTGGTCTTTGTCGTCCGGGATCTCATTGAGACTGGTCACCGCATGGGCAAGACCTTCCACGGTGTACTCGGCCGAGGTGCGGGTGGGGATCTTTCCGTCGTGATTCTTGAGGAAGTAGGCGTTGTCGTACCAGGAGGAAAGGGAAACCTTCACCACGTCGCCGTTTTTCAGGTTTTCGCTGGTTTCGGGATCCAGCTCCAGCATGTACCCGTCGCGAATGAAATCAATGCAGTCGGTGGTGTCCAGCGAAGCTCTTCCGAAGGGCTCCATTCCTTCATAGACGATGCGCAGACCGTCGAAGGGATCGAAGGGATCGCCCGGCGTCAAACCGGTGACCGTGAAGGAGATGGTCTTGGAAACCACCGATTCTTCTTTGACGTTGAAGAAATCGGGGATCGAGGAGGAGAGATCCAGATGGTAGTTCACCTTGTCGCCGTTGGAAAGGTCGCGGGTGTCGTCGAAGTTCAGATAACCGTTGACGAAGTAATTGTCAAGAAGATACTCCGCCGGGGAGCCGTCGTAATTGTCGGGCTTGCTTTTCCGGTCGAATCTGATTTTCTCGCCGTATTCCTCGAGGAAGCCCTGGCGATCGAAGGTGGCGGTCGCTTCGCCGATGGTGTCGTATCCTTCGAAGGTCACGCCTGCGAATTTTTCAAAATCGACTTCCACCTCCGGGAAGAGGATCTTCGGCAGGAAGATGATCCCCGCGACGGCAAGAAGCACGAAGAGCAGGAGACCGCCGCCCACCAGACCGAGGATCAGGGGAAGCTTCGACTTTTTCTTCGGGGCGGGAGGAACGGGCTGCGGCGGATAAACGGACTGCGGCTGCGGCTGCGGCGCGGGCGCTTCGGCCTTCGGCGGTTCGGCGGGAGCGGGGGTTTCCGCCTGAACCGGGGCGGGCGCGGGCGTTTCCGGAGCGGGGGCTGCCTCCTGCGGAGCGGGAGCGGGCGAGGCGAGCTGAGCGCCGCATTCGGGGCAGAAACGAATGCCGTCGGGAATCTGTTTCCCGCATTTGGGACAGAACATGATAGGCCTCCTTACGTTAAGGTATGAAACGAGATAACTGTTCTTTTTACATTATACGGGATGAAATCAAAAAAATCAACAGGGTTTGACGCAGGATCGGAAAAAAACCGCGAAAAAAACGGCGTGTTATTTTTCGTTGCTTGCGGCAACGGGGGTTTTTCCGTATAATGATCCCGAAAGATCCTTCCGGGTCGTCCAATCGAAAAGGAGGCTGCGTCCCATGCTGTGCGAAAACATCAAAACGATCAGAAAAGCGAAAGGCTTTTCCCAGGAGGAGCTCGCATCCCGCCTGAACGTGGTGCGCCAGACGGTGTCCAAGTGGGAGAAGGGACTCTCGGTCCCGGACGCCGAACTGCTCGTCGCGCTGTCCGAGGTCCTGGAGACGCCGGTCGGCACTCTGCTCGGAGAGACCGTTTCCGAACCCGAAGCCGGCGATCTTCAGGTGATTTCCCGGAGACTCGAGGAAATCAACCTGCTTCTGGCCGGACAGAAGAGGGCGAGGCGCAGGACGGTCTTCTGGCTGCTGATTTCCCTCTGCATTCTGATCCTGCTGATCGCCGTGGTCCTGTGCGCGCTCGGAAGTCCTTACCTCGGCTGGAATTACGACGATCCCGAAAAGGCGGTCCTGGGAGTCGCGTTCCACAGCTTCGAGTGGGTTTTCTTCCGGACGGCCCCGATCGTTCTGGCGGGCGCCGTCGTCGGGATCGTCCTGACGCGAAAGTAAGAAAACGGCGCCGCGGGCGGAACCCCGCGGCGCCGTTCTTCCCGGCGTAATGCGACCGGAGGCAGGCGGCTTTTCCGCTCTTCGCGCTCAGCGCAGCTTCCTGCCGTTCCGGATGCGAAGGTGTTCTCCGGCGGGCTCGATCAGAGGCTTGACGACCTTGTCGTCCCAGTCCTCGGGCTTCACTTCCTCCAGGGAGACGGTGACGGCTTCGGGCGGGCAGCCCCAGTACTTCAGGAAAACGGCGTTGATCTCGTCGACGACCTTCGATTTGGTCTCTTCGTCTTTGGGATAGCAGCGGATGGCGATATACGGCATGAGTATCCTTCTTTCCGGACGGCGGCTGCCGTCCTTTTTTGATCAGTTTACCGCCGTCGGAGCCTCTTTGTCAAGAGAAACCGCCTGTTCCCGGGAAAGGCTCAGGAAAGGATGCGGTATTCGCCGATGATCCAGTCGCGGTTGAAAAGGTTGAGCGAAGCGCCGCAGTATTCGCATCGGCCGCCCTTCAGAAGATCCAGGCTCCTTCCGCAGCGCCCGCAGAGGAAAACCGTCGGCGGACATGCGGCTTCGGTCAGGGCGGAGGGATTCCGGATCATGGTCAGAGCCAGCTTTTCTCCCGTTTTGCGGAATCCGGTCTCTTCTGCGGTCAGGAGATCGGAGAGGACCTCCATGCGGATCGTCTCCCGCGCGTCGTTCCGCTCGTACCCCGTGAGACGCATTTCGACGACGTCGGCGTCGGCGACGTTCCGGTACCGCTCGACCGCGTCCCTGAGGTCGACCGCGGCGAAAACCGCCGCTTCCCGCGCGCTTTCGGCGAAACGGACGGCGGCCAGCTTGTTCTGCACGCCGCCGAAGAAGCTCTCTTCCGAAAAATACCGGTCCCGCTCCCTCACGCGGCGAAAGATCGCTTCGTTCTGCTCCTCGTGTTTTTTCCTTTCCTCCAGGGCTTTTTTCGCGTAGTGCCCGGCGACGGAATCGATCCGCTCCAGGATCGGATCGAAGAGGAGCTGAAAGAGAAAGCGGGCGGCGAACCAGGCGATCCCGGCCAGGAAAACAGCGCCGAAAATCACGGCGGCAAGCTTCATGCCGAAGCCCGCGTCCATGTCTCCCCAGACCGAAAACATGCCGAAAAGCGAGAGGAGGAAAACGGGGATCGTCACGGCAAGCGTGACCCAAAGGCCGAAACGCGATTTGAGGTCGCGGTATTTGTCCAGCGCCGTCTGTCTGTCGTCGCGCAGGGCGAAACCGGAAACCTTTTTTCCGAGATCTTCGATCCGAAAGCGGGATCCGCAGTAATCGCATCCGTCCAGGAGGTTTTCCCGGGTGGTCACGGCGCCGCAGTTGGGGCATATGATCTGCGCCGTTCTTTTTTTGGTCCGGGCGGCGGCGATCACGTAATGTGCAAGCTCCGTGCTCCTTTTCCGGCAGGGCTTCCGGCCGGGGGCGCTGTAGACGCGGAGCGCGTCGATGCGCTCCCGGACCTCGGTCACGTCGTATTTCGCGTCGCTGCGCGCGCTTTCCTCCAGAGATTTTCCGCCGTAGGTCCTGCGGCTCGATTCGAAATCCAGCGAAACGCCGAGGCGCTCCATGCGCCTTTTTTTCAAATGAAGGACGTGCCAGAAAAGCTGCGTGACGTCGGATTGCAGGGCGCTGTTTTCCGGGAGGCCGGGAGAGGCGAAGTATTCCCGGAAGGACGCGCGGAAGGAGGCGACGAGAGAGGCGGCGTCGCCTTCGTCTCTCTTTCCCTCGCGGTCGGGGAACACCGCGTTCCGGACCTCTTTTTTGAATCCGTTCCCCTTTTCCCGCCAGGCGGGGAGCGTCAGAAGAAAGAAGAACAGGGCTCCGGCTCCGAGAAAGAAAAGACCGAAGAACAGCGAGCCGACAAAGCCCGGCACGTCGAATTCCTCTCTGTTATAAACCGCGGTGCTGATCATGGCGATCCCGACGAGAGCGCAGGCGGCGGGGAGAAGGGCGGCCTTGATTTTTTCCATATCGTTTCCTTTCTCCGAAAAAGGACGCGGAACCGGGTAGGATCACGGAGGATCCGGTCTGAACGCGCCTCCGCCTTCAGTCTACGCAAAGGAGCGTCCTTTGTCAAGAGGGCGGCGGGTTTGACAAAGGACGGAAAAGCGCGGTATAATGAAAAAGCCTTGAAAGAGCCGTCCGGCGGAGCCGGAGAAAGACGGGTGAGAGAAGTGCGGGACAAGATCGGGACGCTCTGGGGAAAATACCGCGAGGTGATCCTTTATCTCCTCTTCGGCGCGGCCACGACCCTGGTGAATCTGGTTGTATTCTATCTCCTAGATTTCCTCAGGATCCATTATCTGGCGGCAACGATCGCCGCCTGGTTCGTATCGGTGCTTTTCGCTTATCTGACCAACCGGAAATTCGTTTTTCGGTCGGAGGCGCATACCGCGAAGGGGATCCTGAACGAGGCGCTCCTCTTTTTCGCGGGACGAGGGCTTTCGGGGCTCCTGGACTTCGGACTGATGGCGCTGGGAGTAGAGGTCTTCCGCTGGGATGAAAGGATATGGAAGATCCCGGTGAATATCCTGGTGATCGTTCTGAACTACGTGATCAGCAAGATCCTGGTCTTCCGGAAGAAAAAAGAAGAAAAGGACGAAGAATAAAAGCGGGCGGCCGGGAACTCCGGCCGCCTGTTCTGCGTCTTCAGAGGGAGAAGCGGTCTCGGCCGCTTTCGGCTCAGATCTTCGTGATCCAGCCCCTGGTATCCTCGATGCGGCCCCACTGGATGCCGGTGAGGGTGTCGTAGAGCTTCTGGGAGACCGGACCGATCTTCCCGCCGTTGATCTTGATGTGGGTGTCGCCGATCAGAAGTTCGCCGACGGGGGAGATGACGGCGGCGGTGCCGGTCCCGAACATTTCCTCCAGATCGCCGTTCTTCGCGGCGGATTCCACCTCTTCGGCGGAGAGACGGCGTTCCTCGACCTCGTAGCCCCAGTCGCGGAGGAGCTCGATGGCCGATTTCCGGGTGATGCCGGGCAGGATGCTGCCCACCAGAGCCGGGGTGACGATCTTGCCGGCGATCTTGAAGAAGACGTTCATGGCGCCCACTTCTTCGATGTATTTCTGCTCCACGCCGTCCAGCCACAGGACCTGGGAATACCCCAGTTCCTCGGAGATCTCCTGGGATTTGATGCTGGCCGCGTAGTTGCCGCCGGTCTTGGCCTCGCCGGTGCCGCCCCTGACGGCGCGGACGTATTTGGTTTCGATGTAGATGCGCACCGGATCCAGTCCGCCGGCATAATAGCTGCCCACCGGGGAAAGAATGATGATGAACTGATAGGTCTTGGACGGGTGCACGCCGAGCATGGCGTCGGTGGCGATCATGAAGGGACGGATATAGAGGGAGGTGCCTTCCTCATACGGGACCCAGTCCTTTTCCAGCTCCACCAGGGTCTTTACCGCCGTGACCCAGTCTTCCGGGTCGATCTGCGGCATGCAGAGACGGTCGGCGGAATTGTTCATGCGCCGGGCGTTTTCGTAGGGGCGGAAGAGCCGGATCTCACCGGAGGCGGTGCGGTAGGCCTTGAGACCTTCGAAGATCTCCTGCGCGTAATGGAAGACCATGGCCGAGGGATCCAGCGAAAGCGGACCGTAGGGAACGATCCTGGCGTCATGCCAGCCCCGGCCCGCGGTGTAGTTCATCACGAACATGTGATCGGTAAAGATCCTGCCGAAGCCGAGCTTGCCGGAGGGCTTCTCCTTGGGAGACGGATTTCTGCAAATTTTTATCTCCATCGTTTGAATTCCTTTCCGAGATATGATATAATATTGAAAGTGTTTTTATTATATCTCACCCGATCGGATTTTTCAAGCACTTTATCAAGATAAATCGCAAAAGGGGCCGCCCGGGAGAAGGGCGTCTTCCGGAAGGATAAAAGGATGAAAAAGTTTTTCAAAAGATTCGGCTGCATCGTTGCCATCGCCCTGTTTGCGGCGCTCTTCCTCGGATCCGCCTGCGGGATCTTTCTGATCTACGGGCCGATGGAAAGCCTCAGGGAGCTGTGGATCACCACCGCCATGGAGACGTATCATCATCAGTATCTGGCCAAATGGTTCTTTCCCGCCTCCTATATCACCGAGATCGTGGAACGGAACAAGGCGCAGGACATCGACGAGGAGATCGACCTGTCCTTGATCCATATCGGAGACGAGACGGCGACTGCGGCTCCCGGCGAGACCGGGACCGGAAACGAAACCGCGCCCGCCGGCGAGACCGGGACCGGAAGCGCGACCGAGCCGCCGGACGAAAACGAGACGACAGGCGAGACGCAGAGCGAAACCGAACCCGAGACCGGGACCGAGCCGGAGCCTCCCAAGAGCCAGGAGGAGCTGGTCACCATCGAGAAGTTCTCCCGGAAGAATACCCAGGGCCTTTCCTACAACGCCTACATGATGATCGTGGAGGATCCCTCTCTCCTGCGCGTGGGCGTCACCAGCCGTCTCGGAAAGCACGGCGATACCCTGAGGCAGATGTGCGAGCATTACGACGCCTTCGCGGGGATCAACGCGGCGGGCTTCACCGATCCGGAGGGACAGGGGAACGGCGCCTATCCGGAAGGGATCGTGATGCAGGACGGCGAGGTGATCTGGAACAGCACCAAGGGCAAAAAGCACGACGTGATCGCCATCACCTGGGACGGCAAGCTGCTTCTGAAACGGATGACCGACGCCGAACTGACCGAAAACAACATCCGCGACGCGGTGGAATTCAACCCCTTCCTGATCGTCAACGGCGTGGCCGCCAAGGTCGGCGTCACCGGCGTGCACCCCCGCGCCGCCATCGGCCAGACCGCCGACGGGAAATTCCTGCTCCTGATCATCGACGGGCGCTCGACGAAGAGCGCCGGCGCCACCCAGAAGGACGTGATCGAGATCATGCTGGACTACGGGGCGGTGAACTGTGCGAATCTCGACGGCGGTTCCTCGGCAACCATGGTCTACCAGGGCAAGCTGATCAACAAGCCCAGCTCCATCAGCGAAATGAGGAGCATCGCCACCTCCTTCGTGGTCCTGGATCCGGTGAAGCTTCTGGAAAAGGAGAGAGGCAGCACGATAGAATGAGCGCGCGCTCTCTTGAATAGAAATATGAAAAAATAGAAATATGAAAAGCTGCGGCCCGGACCGCCGCAGCGAAAGGAAGACGACATGCCGAACGTATTTGTGACAGGCGCCAGCGGCGTCATCGGACACGGGATCGCCCTGGAATACGCGCGCCGCGGTTACGACGTGGCGGTCCACTACAACCGCACGGCCGCTCCGGCCGAAGAGCTTGCCCGCGAAATCGAAAACATGGGAAGAAAGGCCGTCCTGATCAAGGGAGACATCTCCTCGGTGGAGGAGATCGGACGCATGTTCCGGGAGTTTGAGGAAAAGCTGGGCGGCGTGGACGTCATGGTCTGCAACGCCGGCGTCACCGTGATCTTCCCGCTTCTGGAGGCCGACGAAAAGCTTTTCAACCGCGTGGTGGATACCGATTTCAAGGGGACCTTCTTCTGCACCTCTTTCGCCGCGCGGAATATGATCGCGCACGGGATCAAGGGGACCGTGATCGTGATCTCCTCCAACCACGACAAGGGCTGCTGGATGAATTTCGCGGCCTACGCCTCGGTGAAGGCGGGGCTTGACAAATTCGTGATGAACGCGGCGATGGAGCTTGCGCCTCACGGGATCCGCGTGGTGGGCATCGCCCCGGGCTACACCGCGACGGAAGAGGCGAACGAGACCCGCGTCGTCTTCGGCATCGAAGATACCTCCTATTACGACGGGGTCACCTCCTGCATCCCCCTGAAGAGATTTGGCACCGCGACCGAAGTCGGCAAGCTTGCCGCTTTCCTCTCTTCGCAGGACGCGGGGTATATCACCGGCACCACCGTCGCCTGCGACGGCGGCGCGCTGCTTCCCGCCCTGACCGGCAAGTGGAAGCTGATGAAAGGCGCCGATCCTCTGGATCCCGCGCTGGACGAATGGCCCGACAAGCTTTCGGATCCCAACGCCCGCCGGAAAATCAAAGCGGATACATCCATCCAATAAACGCTCGGAGAAAAGGAGAAACGACATGAAACTCGGAGTACTTACCAACCTTCTGGCCGACCGCCCCTTCAAGGACGCGGTGGCGTACCTCAAATCCCTGGGCGTCGAAGCGCTGGAGATCGGCTGCGGCGGCTATCCCGGCAAGGCGCACTGCGATCCCGAGATCCTGCTCAACGACGAGGAAAAGCTGCGGGAATTCCGGAAGACAGTCGACGACGCCGGCATGGTCATCGACGCGCTTTCGGCGCACGGCAACCCGGTTCACCCCAACAAGGCGATCGCCGCCTCCTTCCACAAGGATTTTGAAAACTGCGTGCTTCTGGCCGAGAAGCTCGGCGTGAAAACGGTGGTCACCTTCTCGGGCTGCCCCGGCGACAGCGCGCACTCCAAATACCCCAACTGGGTCACCTGCCCGTGGCCGGAGGATTATCTCGCCGTGCTCGACTGGCAGTGGAGAAAGGTCCTGGTCCCCTACTGGAAGAAAACCGCGCGGTTCGCCTCCGAACACGGCGTCGAGAAGATCGCCTTCGAGATGCATCCGGGCTTCTGCGTCTACAACCCCGAGACCCTGCTCCGCCTGCGCAGAGCCGTCGGCCCCATCATCACCGCCAACTTCGACCCGTCCCATCTCTACTGGCAGGGCATCGACCCGGTGGCTGCCATCCGCGAGCTTTCGGGCTGCATCGGCCATTTCCACGCCAAGGATACCCGTATCGAGCCCTACAACACCGCGAAGACCGGCGTCCTGGACACCAAGCCCTACACCGACGAGGTGAACCGCTCCTGGATCTTCCGCACGGTGGGCTACGGTCACGACCGGCAGACCTGGTGCGATATCATGAGCCAGCTGGTCCTTTCGGGCTACGAAGGCGCGATCTGCATCGAGCATGAGGACAGCCTCATGTCCCCGGAGGAAGGCCTCGAGAAGGCCGTGGAATTCCTCAAGGACGTGATCATCAAGAGCGACAAGCCCAAGACCATTTCCTGGGCCTGATCTCCGACCGAAAACAGCCGGACGCCGCCGCTTCTCCCTGCGGGAAAGCGGCGGCGTTCTTTGGAAAAAACTCCGAAATAGTGGTGGAAAGCGGCGGCGGAGTGTGCTATACTATGAACAAAGGGATCATGCCCGACAGCAAAACCGAAAAGACGGCGGCGCCTCGGCGCGCACGGAAAGAGAGGTTTCGATCATGAAGCTCCCGACCAAACGGATCATTTTCGTCGGCTTTGCGTTTTTCCTGATCTGCACCTTCTGGCAGGCCTACGATACCATCATCCCCAAGATCCTGACCGACAAGTTCGGCATGTCGCAGTCGCTCTCGGGGATCATCATGGCGCTGGACAACATCCTGGCGCTTTTCATGCTGCCTCTCTTCGGCGCGATCAGCGACCGGACGAAGCACCGCCTCGGCAGAAGGACGCCCTATATCCTGATCGGAACGATCGTGGCCGCGGTGTTTCTGATCACCCTGACCTTTGCCGACAACGCCCAGCTGGGCCAGATCGCGAAGGTCGCGACGGTGGACGACGAGGAGGCCCTGACCGAGCTTTATAATCACGAATACCGCACCGAGCTGATGACCCCCGAGGGCAAGCCCTACAATCTCCGGGAGAAATTCACCCGGGAGGAATTCGTCTCCATCCGCACCGTACGGGACGGGAAAAGCGATCCCTATTACGTGAACTACGTCGTCCCGGCACGCCAGGCCTACGCCCGCGAGGTCACGCAGGACAATCCCGTACCCCTGATCGTCTTCATCGCGATCCTTCTGGTGATCCTGATCGCCATGGCCACCTTCCGCTCTCCGGCGGTGGCGCTGATGCCGGACGTGACGCCCAAGCCGCTTCGCTCCCAGGCCAACGCCGTGATCAATCTGATGGGAACGGCGGGCGGCATCCTGGTCCTGGGGATGGGCATCGTCTTCAAAACCGGAGCCGACAAAAACGCGCTGATGAGCTACACCCCCTTCTTCGCGGTGGTGGCCGGCGTGATGCTCCTTGCGCTTCTGATCTTCCTCTGGCAGGTCAAGGAACCCAAGCTGGTGGAAAAGGCGGAGGAGGAAAGCCGCGCCCTCGGCGTGGACGACGGGGAAGAGGAGGAAGGAAAGAGAAAGCTTTCCAAAGCGGAGCGGGTCTCGCTTCTCTTCCTGCTTCTGTCGGTGGTCCTCTGGTTCATGGGCTACAACGCCGTGACCAGCAAGTATTCGGTCTACGCCGGGAAGGTCCTCAATCTCGATTACAATCTGACCCTTCTGGTGGCCAACATCGCCGCGATCGTCTCCTACATCCCGGTGGGCTTCGTCGCCTCGAAGATCGGCAGAAAGAAAACCATCCTTGCGGGCGTCGTGATGCTTTCAATTTCCTTCGGCGTCGCGGCCTTCCTCCGGGAGGGAAGCCCCGCGCTTCTGATGAACATGATGTTCGCCCTGGCCGGGATCGGCTGGGCCACCATCAACGTCAACAGCTTCCCCATGGTGGTGGAGCTTGCCAAGGGCGGCAGCGTCGGACGATACACCGGCTATTACTACACCGCCAGCATGGCGGCTCAGACGGTCACTCCCTACCTCAGCGGCCTCCTGATGGACAAGGCGGGGATGACGACGCTCTTTCCGTACGCGGTGGTCTTCTCCGCGCTGGCCTTTGTATCGATGCTGCCGGTGCGTCACGGCGACAGCCGGCCGCCGATGAAGAAGAACAAGCTGGAAATGCTCGACAACGACTGATTTCCCGGGAAGACCGGCAGAATTTTCGGAATTATATCGACACGGCGGACCGCCGCCGGAAAAGGTGTATAAGCTATGGAACTGACTCTCACAAAAAAAGAACTGCGTCTTCTGTGCGATCTGGTGTATATCGGCAACTGGATCCTCAATTCGCCCCGCGGCGACGAGCGGATCGAGCCCTACGACGCGATCGAATCCCGCGTCTTTTACGCCGCGGCCAAGGAGGGCATGCCGGAGCTTGCCGACATCACTTCCTACGGCACCATCCCCTCCCAGCCCTACGTGGACGGGGGCGTGCATGAGGCGATCCTGGATTACGAGGACGCCTGCTTCTTCAATATCCTTTCCGAGGAGCTGGCGCGCCGCGATCTGAAGGACCGCGACGTGGACGGCGCCGACCGGGAGGAACTGGACGCCCGCATCAACGAGTATTACGACGAGTTTTCCGCCAACGGACTGGAAAACGTCGTGGTAAAGGAACCGGGTGACAAATGAAAAGAAAGCCTTCTTTCCGCGGCGCGGCCGCGGCGCTCCTCGCGCTTCTTCTCCTGACCTTTGCCGCCTGTTCGGGACGGTCGAATCCCTACGTCAGCCGTCCGCAGGACAGCATGATCCTCTTCCGGAAGGAAGGCCGGGTCTATCTTGCCAACACCGAATCGCCAAGCTTTACCGCCGAGGGGACCGGGGCCGGTGAGATGAACCGCGATATCGTCCCGCTGGCAAGCGGATCGGCCTATTATCTGGAGGACGGAGCCCTCTGGTACAAGAGCTATCTGGAGCCCGCCTACAAGATGACGGAGGGCGTTTCGACCATCTTCTACTCCATCGGCAGCGTCTTCGGCGTGACCGAGAAGGGCGACCTGATCCGCACGGGCGACGGCACCGCCTTCGAAACCGTGCTCTCCGGGGTGGAGCTTTCGCTCGACGCGCCTTTCCTGGAATCGGACAACAACGTATACGTTTTTGCCTCCGGCGCGCTCTGGCGCCTGGTCTTCGGCGCGAGTCCCGAAAAAATGCAGACCGTGAAAGCCGGCTTCCGCTTCCTTTCGGGAGATGAAAAGGCGGTCTATTACGCCGCGGACGGCGCGGTCTGGTCGCTCGGGCACGAAGGGATCGCGGTGCAGAAGATCTCCGGGAACGACCCGGCGGAGCCGGTCCCGCTTTCGTCGTATGCTTCCTTCGCGAAAAAGCTCTTCTGGCGTACCGGGGACGGAACGGTCGTCGCCTACGACGTGAAATCCCGCGGGACCGAGAAGATCGGCAAGGCGGAAGAAGACGTTTCGGGACGCGTTCTGCCCGAAAACGCGAACGATGCCCGCGCCTTCGTCTTCGGGAACGACGGCGGATGGACGGTATACGATTACGGCACCGGGAAGACCGCGTCTCTTCCCGCGGCCGACTGGGTCTATGCCGACGGGACCTTCGTTTACGGATTCGACCGGGAGGGCCTTCTCGTTTTCGACGGAGAGAAGATCACGAAGGGAGAAAAGGGAACTCCGAAGCGGGACGACGCCGATCAGAGGGGGATGCGCGCGCTCCTGACGCCGGACGGTTATTATTATCTGACCGGCCCCGAGGAAGGGTATGAGGCGACCCTTTACGCCCTTTCGAAGGGAAAAGCCGAAAAGATCGCGGACGGCGTATCGGGGGAGAAGCTTCCCCGCGCGGTGCACCGGTACGGCGGCGTTTCCTATTTTTCCGGGAAGGCGATCTGGATCCTGGACGAGGAAACCCTCGAAAGCGAGCTTTTCGCCGAGCATGAGAACGTTATAGACTTTCTGCCCCGGAGCGGCGGCGCCTTCGCGCTGTACGCCGACGGGCTTCTGGAGCTGATGATTTACGGAGAATCCAACGCCAAGACCGTGGCCGAAGGCGTGGAGGAGATCTGCGGCGTGCTTTACGCGCCGGAAAGACTCGTGACCTATCCGCTCCGGTGATCAGAGCTTCTTCACGCGGCTCCCGCCGCGGTTGATCAGGAGCCCCGCGGCCCGGTCGGCCAGTTCGTCCGGCACGCGGATCAGGACAGACACCCGGTCGCTCCAGATATCGCGGAGATCGGTCCCGGCGGCGACCCGGTTTTCCACCCGCGGCACGCGCAGCGAGATATACGACACGCTGTCCGGATAGGGAAGCGGAGAGGCGTCCGCGATCCGGGAGAGCGCGAGAAGCCTGCGGTCCGGATCCTCAAAGCCCTTGATCTCCCGGCTGATTTCCCGGGAAAGGAGCGTACAGCCCCTCGCCTGGAGATCACGCAGAGCGAGATCGGCCGCGTCCGCGTCCGGAAAGACGGCGCTGATGGTTGTCGACATGGTTTTCCTTCCTTTCGATTGCAATCCGTTTTGGTCTTCACCGGGAATAGTTTGGGAAGGAAAAGGCAAAATATACGGCCCGGAAAATACCGGAAGGGAGAGAGCATGGATATTCAGATCGGCGACGTTCTGGAAATGAAAAAAAAGCACCCTTGCGGCGCGGGAAGCTTTCTCATCCTGCGCACCGGGGCGGATTTCCGGCTGAAATGCACCGGCTGCGGTCACGAGGTGATGGCAGCCAGAAGCAAGATCGAAAGGCACGTGAAAAGGATCCTGCGCGGCGGGATCGAGGTGCCGAAATAAAACGCGGAAAACCGGAAGAAGAGGCGAGAGGGAAAAGAAGCCGCGCCTTCCCGGGATCCCGATCCCTGCGCCTTCGTGCCTGACCGCGTGCGGCAGGTCCGGCGAAGCGGGATCCGCGCCGGGGGATACGGCGGCAGAGGATCCTTCCCGCCGGCCGATCGGAGGAACGAAACCCCGCGGAAAAGACCGTACGGTCGATTCCGCGGGGCTTTTTATGCGGTGCGGTCCGGGCTTTATGAAAGAATCAGAGAGTGCGGAGCGCCTTGATCGCCTTTTCGATATCGGAGGCGGGATCGGTTCCGGTCTCCCGTTCGACGGTGACCGCGCCCCGGTACCCGATCTCCTCCAGCGCCGCGATCCAGCGGAGAAGATCGACCGCCCCTTCGCCGAGAGGCGTCTCCCGGAAATAAGGGGTCCTGTCCAAAAGCTCCGCGATATCCGGCGCATCCGGCCCGTAAATCCGCTCGGGATCGCAGGGAAGGAGATTCACGCCGTCCTTGGCATGGACGTGGACGATGTAGTCCTTCAGCGTGAAAACGCCCCGCACCGGATCGGAACGGGTCACCATGACGAGGTTCGCAGGGTCGTAGTTGACCTTCATGCCGGGACTTCCCACCTCGTCGAGAAAGGCCTTGAGACGTTCCGGCTCCTCGGGACCGGTCTCAACGGCGAAAGCGCCGCCGTACCCTTCGGCGATCCGGCCGAGCTCCCGGCAGGCGGAAAGCATCGTCTGATAACGCGGAGAGCCCGTATCGCGGGGGATCGCGCCGATGTGCGT
Source organism: Clostridia bacterium (assembly GCA_017441705.1). Classification (GTDB taxonomy): domain Bacteria; phylum Bacillota; class Clostridia; order Oscillospirales; family QAMX01; genus RUG11797. The sequence continues at coordinate 46,731 of JAFRWU010000077.1, forward strand.
GGTCACCACGGGGCATTCGAAAAGAGAGGCGAGTTCCATGATCCTCCGGGAAGCCCGGATCCGGGAGGGATTCTCCTCCGGGATCATGAAGCCGCGGCCGCCCAGGTCGCCGCACACCGCCGAGATCCGGAGCCCCAACCGGGAAAGAAGCCCGCGAAGCTCCATTCTCCCCACGTCGGTGGAGGCGTAGTTTTCATAGGTGAATTCGCCGGAAACAGCGGAGAGCTGCACCGCCTCGGCGCCGAGCTCCTTCGCCTTCAGGAGCGATGCGTAAAGAGGGAGGCGGAGCGAATCCGCCATCACGCCGACGGGATATCTCATAAACGCTCCTTTCCGTCATAGACCGTGCGGCCGCCCTTGACGACCTTTTTGACAGAAAGAGAGCCGTCGAAGAAGACGAAATCTGCGAAAGCGCCTTCCCGGATCACGCCCACGTCCGGAAGACGCGCGATGCGCGCCGGGGTGGCGGTGAGCATGCGCACGACCTCAGGGAGCGGGATCCCGGCTTCCGCGCCTTTCCGGAGAAGAACGTCGCCGGTGGCGACGCTGCCCGCGATGGCCGAACGGTCGGCAAGCTTGGCGACGCCGTCCTCGATCAGGACGTCCCGCTCGGCAAGGACGCTTTTCCCGTCGGCGGGAATAGGCGCGCCCGCAATGGCGGTGGCGTCGGTGATCAGGCACATTTTGCCGCTTCCCTTCACCCGCCAGGCGATATTCAGGATCTCAAGCGGCTGGTGGATGCCGTCGGCCACGACCTCAACGTCAAATGCGTCGGAGGAAAGCGCGCCTTCCGCCGCGCCGGATACGCGGAAGATCCCTTCCTTGTGCATGGCGGTCATGGCGTTGTAGAGATGGGTGGCCAGGGTGAAGCCGTGCTTCGCCGCCTCCCGCATCAGGGCGGGGGAAGCGGTGGTGTGGCCGGCCGAAACCACGATCCCGCGCTTTGCGAGAAGATCGCCGAAGTCGAGCGCGCCGGCTCTTTCGGGCGCCGCGGTCCAGCGGACGATAAGATCGCCTCCGCGTTCCAGGACCGGCTCGTAGTACTCCGGAAGGGGATCGGTCAGGAGCTCCTCGCGCATGGCGCCTTTCATGACGGGAGAGAGATACGGCCCCTCCAGATGGATGCCCATGATGCGGGCGCCGTCGTTCGGAAGGGAGAGCGCCCTGCGGGTCGCGTCGAACATCCGGAAGAGCGATTCGTTGGAGGAGGTGCAGGAGGTGGGCAGGATCGAGGTGGTCCCGTGCTCCAGATGCGCCCGTGCCGCCTTCAGGATCGAAGCCGGGTCGGGCTCCATGAAATCGTGTCCGCCGCCGCCGTGCAGATGGATGTCGATAAAGCCCGGCGCGGCCGAAAGCCCGGAAAGATCCTCCCGGTCCCACTCGGAGGAAAGCTCGCCCCGGCCGAAGCCCGCGATCCTGTCGCCTTCGACCAGCAGAAACGCGTGGTCCAGCACGCGGTCTTCAAGATACAGGGTAAGACCCGTAAACGCTTTTTTCATGAGAACGCTCCTTTCAGATCGGGATCGTCGAGAGGGAAAACCCGATGCTTCCGGAGTCATTATACCCCATTCCGGATGACCTTGCAAGGGAGAGGGAAGAAAGAAAGGATTTGACAGGGGAAGGCTTTTGGGACTATAATAAAAGCGCCGCCGGCGTCCGGAAAGGGGAACGCGGCGCGGCCCATCACGTCCGGGAAACGGGATCCCTTTCCCGGGGAAAAGGAGAACGGGGAATCATGACCGAGAATCGGAAGAGCGCGGCGCCGCGGAAAGAGAAGGCGGGCATTCCGCGCTGGTTTTTCGACTGGACCGAGGCGGTTGCCTGGGCTATGCTTGCCGTTCTGATCCTGTTCGGCTTTGTGATGCACACGAATACCGTGGTGGGCCGGTCCATGCTGCCGACGCTGGAGAACGGAGATCTTCTTCTGGTATCCCGTCTTTTCTGGACGCCGAAAAGAGGGGATATCGTCATCGTCAGCAAATCCGGGTTCCGCACGGAGCCCATCGTCAAGCGCATCATCGCCGTCGGCGGGCAGACGATCGACATCGATTTTGAAAACCGCGAAGTCTTCGTGGACGGAGAAAAGCTCGACGAGCCCTATATCAGCGAGCCTACCGAAAGAGATCTCGGCATGACGTTCCCTCAGACCGTGCCCGAAGGATACGTCTTCGTGATGGGGGACAACCGCAACGAAAGCGACGACAGCCGCGATCCCGCCCTCGGCATGGTGGACGAGGGATATCTGCAGGGCAGGGTATTCTTCCGCTACTGGCCCTTCCGGAAGATCGGGAGCGTGGGATGATCCCGCGCCGGATGAGGGAAGAGGATATGAAGGATTTCATTTTCATCATCGGCCCCAGCGGGGTGGGAAAAACCACGCTGGCCAGGGGGCTTTTCGAGCATTACCGGGGCGTATACTTCGAGCAGAACATGATCCCGGAGTTCGGCATCCCGGAAGGGGTCGACGAGGGGAAGTTTGAAGAAGAGGTCATGTGGGAGGGCTCGCTTGCCCTGCTCCGCTTTTTCCGCGAAAAGGGCTTCAGGAACGTCGTAGCCGCGGATTTCAACGATCTGCGCACACGCGAGATCCCGCGCCTTTTCCGGGGGACCGATTTTATCACGATAAAGCTCGTGTCGTCCGATTACCGGCAGAATCTCTCTCAGATGCTGGAACGGGATCAGGGCGGTCTTGTGGACCCGAAGCTTCTCCGGGAATCCACCGAAAAGATCATGAACCGTCCGCTCCTTCCGGGCGAGGTGCTTCTGGACGTGGCAGGGAAAAGCCCGGAGGAGGTGCTTTCGGCGGCGATTTCCCTGATCGACGGCTTCGAAAGCCCGAAGGAGTATGAGTACGCAGAGCCCGGGAAGGAACAGTTTTATTCCTGGGTCTGGAGCGACGGACTGAGAACGCGATGAATATGACGGATGGATTTGTCTGCAAGATCGCCGACAGAGACGAACTGCTGAAAAGATGGGAATACCTGACGGCGATCCACCCCGGAAGCAGCAGATGGGCGGGATTCAAAGAAAGCGCCGTCAGGCACTACGACGAAAAGAGCACGATTTCCTATCTGGGATTCCTGAACGGCGAGATCATATGCGAGGCGACCGCGTATATAAAGGACTCGGCTTTCCTCGGCGACATCAGCGATCCTTCGGGGCTGCTGGGTGACGGTATGGCGTATCTGGCTGCGTTCAGAACGAACCGGGAATACGAAGGAAAAGGATACTTCGGCAGGCTTTTCCGGTTCGCAGAGAAGGATCTGAAAGAAAGAGGCTATCAGGAAGTATCCGTGGGAGTGGGACCAGAAGCGGTCAGGAACATGGAAATCTACTTCCATCTGGGCTTCAGGGAGTACATAAAAACCGTCGTCGAGTATGAACCTTCCGACAAGGATCCGTCAAAGAAAGAGGAAGACGTGATCCTTTTCTACAAGAAGAGGATATAAGGTATAAATGGATCTGATCCCGATGGAAAAACTCAATATCAACTGGTATCCGGGACACATGGCGAAGACCCGGCGGGAAATGGCCGAAAGGCTTTCCGCGGTGGATCTGGTGGCCGAGATCCTGGACGCCCGGATCCCGGGCGCGAGCCGGAACCGGATGCTGGATGAGCTGACGCGGGGCAAGCCGCGGCTGCTCGTGCTGAACCGGACCGATCTCGCCGCTCCGGAGGGGACGAGGCTCTGGACCGCATATTACCGGGAAAAGGGCTTCGGCGTCGTGACCTGCGATGCGAAAAGCGGCGCGGGGGTGAAGGATTTCCTGCCCGCCGCGCACCGGATGCTTGAGGAGAAATACCGGAAGCTCGCGGAAAAGGGACAGACCGGAAGAAGGCTGACCTGCATGGTCGTCGGCGTCCCGAACGTCGGAAAGTCCAGCTTTATCAATAAGCTGGCGGGGCGCAGGGCGGCGAAGACCGAGGACCGCCCCGGCGTGACGCGGGATATGAAGCTGATCCCTCTGGATGCAGGGCTTTCGCTCCTGGACACCCCGGGCATGCTGATGCCGAAGATCGAAAGCGACCGGCAGGGCTTCCTTCTGGCCTTCACGGGGGCGCTCCGGGACGACGTTATGGACGTGGAAACGCTGGCTGCGAACCTGATCCTGACCCTGGCCGACGCGATGCCCGAGGGACTTTTCGCCCGGTACAAGGTCGGGAAGGGTGACGCGGAAACCGGATACGGTCTTCTGGAGCTGGCTGCCAGAAAAAGGGGCTTCCTGATTTCCGGGGGAGAAGGCGACACCGAGAGGGCCGCGCGGATCCTTCTGGACGAATTCCGCGGCGGGAAGCTCGGCCGCGCGACTCTGGAAAAACCGGGAGAGGACGAGGATGAAAAGGATTGACGCCGGGGATCCGAAGGATCTCTGGAGCTTTGAAAGGGAGGCCCGGGAAAGAGGGTTCCTTCTGGTGGCCGGCACCGACGAAGCCGGGAGAGGCCCGCTGGCGGGCCCGGTATCGGCGGGAGCCGTGATCCTGCCCTTCGGGATCGGGATCCCGGGGCTGGACGATTCCAAAAAGCTCAGTGAGAAAAAGAGGGAGGAGCTCTACCCGGTCATCCGCGAAAAGGCGATCGCCTCTGCGGTGGCCTTCGCCACGGTGGAGGAGATCGAGGAACTGAACATTCTTCACGCCGCGCAGCTTGCCATGCGGCGCGCCGTGGCGGCGCTTTCGCCGGCGGCGGATTTCCTTCTGGTGGACGGCAACGTGAGCGACGGCTTCCCGATCCCCGCCCGGACGATCGTCAAGGGAGA
>JAFRWU010000011.1 GCA_017441705.1 Clostridia bacterium
CTGCGGCAGGACGGGCCGTGACCTGCTCCGGGAAGACGACGTCTTCACAGGACGAGCGAAGGAACATTTTGCCGCCGTGCATGCCTGCAGAGGGGAAAAAGCCCACGCACCGTTTCTCCGGCGCGTCCAGATTGAGAACGATGATGATCCCGCCGGCCTGGTATTCGCCGAGAAAGCTGCCCGCTCTGCCGCCGATCACCATCAGGGGGATCTTGTCCCTGTAGGCTTTCATATGAATGCCCGCGCGGTATCCGGCGTTGCCCCTGACGTAGATCCTTCCGCCGCGCATGGCGTATCCGGCAGCGTCGCCGATGTTGCCGTGCACCGCGATCAGCCCGTCGTTCATCGTATCGCCGACGGCGTCCTGGGCGTTTCCCTCCACGGTCAGGGTCCCTCCGTTCAGGTAGGCGCCGAGCGCGTTGCCGGGAACGCCCCGGATCGTGATCGTTTTCCCGGACATGCCGGCGGCGATGAAGCGCTGGCCGCAGCATCCTTCCACCGTACACGGGCCTTCCGTTTTCCGGATGGTCTCGTTGAGCTCTCTGTGTTCGAGTCCCTTCGCAGAAACCACCGTCATTATACCACACCTCCAAACTTTTTTCTACGCTCTTCCGGCGGGAAGGCGGCCGTCGTGGCGGCTTTTTTCAGCAGATCGAAATCGATCGAGGCAAGCGGCGTTTTCTCCCGGATCAGCGAGGTATAGATCCCCGCGCGCTCGCTGCCGCCGATCAGGATGAAGCCTTTCAGGAGACCGTCCTTCGTGAAAAGCCGTTTCAGGGACGTTTCCGTCTTTTCCTCGTAAAGCTCTCCCTCATAAGACCCGGCCGTCATGGCGTGAAGGCCGAAAAATCCGATGGAATTCATGGGGATCGCCTTGTCGAATGCCGCGTCGCCTCCGGCCATGTTGACCCCCGCCGTATATCCCTGCATATAGGCGTTCGGCAGGATCGCGAGGACTCTCTTCTGCTCCGCGGAGACGTCGAAGCCCTCCGTGCAGTCGCCGGCCGCGTAAATGTCCTCCTCCGAAGTCCGCATCCTCTCATCGACGAGGATCCCGCGGTTCACTTCTCCGCCCGCCTCTTTCAGAAGCGCGGTATTGGCGCGGACGCCCACCGCGAGAACGAGCGCGTCAAAGGGGACGACCGTCCCGCTTTTCAGGATCGCGCGGTCCTTCTCAAACCGCGCGGCGCTGTCGTTCAGATAAAACCGGATGCCGCGCTCCTCCAGATGCTTCTCTATCCGCCCGGCGCATTCGGCGTCAAGGATGCTGGAAAGGACGCGGTCGGCCAGATCGCAGACGGCGACGCTTTTCACGCGCTCCAGGATCCCTTCCGCGCATTTCAGGCCGATCAGCCCCGCGCCGACGATCAGCACGCGGCTTTCCCGGCCGATCCCCTTCTCCAGCGCCAGCGCGTCGTCAAGGGTCATAAAGGAATACTTGTTTTCGACGGAATCCAGTCCCTCGAAGGACGGGACAAAGGGCGACGATCCCGTCGCCAGACAGAGCCCGGTATAGGAAACGCGCGAGCCGTCGTCCAGTTCGGCTTCCTTCCCGTCTTTCCGGATCCGGACCGCTCTGCGTCCGTAAAGCACCCGGCATGCGTTTTTTTCGTAAAAATCCGCGCCGCGGTAATTCATGCGGGAAAGATCGGTTTTTCCTTCCAGGTAATAGGAGATCAGCGGCCGGGAGTATACCGCGCGCTTTTCTCCGGAAACAACGGTGATCTCACCGACGGCATCCACGCTTCTGATCCCCTCGATGCATCCGACGGCGGCCACGCCGTTGCCGACGATCACGTACCGCTTCACAGGGCCTCGCCTCTTTCCTCATAAACGATCGCCCGGTTCGGGCATCCTCTGACGCAGGCCGGTTCCCCGACCGCGTTTTCCAGACAGAGCTCGCACTTCTGCATGACCCCGTCTTCGTTCGGAGCCAGCGCGCCGTAGGGACAGACGAGCACGCAGGTCAGGCATCCGACGCACCTTTCCCTGTCGACCCGGATCACCCCGGCGTCCCTGGAAAGCGCCCCCGCGATGCAGCTTTTCACGCAGATCGGGTCCTCGCAGTGCCGGCAGGATACGGCGTAAGAGATCTTCTCGTTCCCCTCCACGTGAATGCGGGGATAGATCGGTTTTCCTTTCAGGGCCAGCGCCATATCCGAAAGGCCGGAATTGGCAAAGGCGCAGTTGTATTCGCACAGGTGACAGGCAAGGCACCATTCTTCGTTGACGTAAACACGTTTCATATCGTTATTCTCCCGCATGAGCGACGCCCAGGATCCTCAGCTCGGTTTCGTTGAGTCCAACGCCTCTGAGCATGAGCCGGTTCCCTCTGAGCGCTTCGATGGAATTGATCCCCATCCCGCCCATCAGCTCCATGATCTCATGCCTCCATGCGGTCATGAGATTGACCAGCCGTCCGCTTCCGACGCCCGGGTTGAGCCTTTTGACCAGGTCGGGGCGCTGGGTCGCGATGCCCCAGTTGCACTTGCCGCTCTGGCAGGTCCGGCAGAGATGGCAGCCGAGCGCCAGAAGCGCCGCCGTGGCGATATAGCAGGCGTCCGCGCCCAGAGCGATCGCCTTGACCACGTCCGCCGCGCTGCGGATGGAGCCGCCGGCGACGAGCGAGACGTTGTTGCGGATCCCCTCGTCCCGCAGCCGCTGATCCACGGCGGCAAGAGCCAGCTCGACGGGGATGCCCACGTTGTCCCGGATGCGGGTCGGCGCCGCGCCGGTGCCGCCGCGGAACCCGTCGATCGCGATGATGTCCGCGCCGCTGCGGGCGATCCCGCTGGCAATGGCGGCGATGTTGTGGACCGCCGCGACCTTCACGATGACCGGCTTCCTGTATTCTGTCGCCTCCTTCAGCGAATAGACCAGCTGCCGGAGATCTTCGATCGAATAAATGTCGTGATGCGGCGCGGGAGATATGGCGTCGGATCCTTCGGGGATCATGCGCGTCCGCGATACGTCGCCCACGATCTTCGCCCCGGGGAGATGCCCGCCGATGCCGGGCTTTGCGCCTTGCCCCATCTTGATCTCGATGGCGGCGCCGGCCTCCAGATAATCCTCATGCACGCCGAACCGTCCGCTGGCGACCTGAACGATCGTGTGAGGTCCGTAGCGGTAGAAATCCTCGTGCAGTCCTCCCTCTCCGGTGTTGTAGAGGATGCCGAGCTCGGTCGCGGCCCGCGCGAGAGAGGCGTGCGCGTTATAGCTGATCGAGCCGTAGCTCATGGCTGAAAACATGACCGGCATGGAGAGAGTGATCTGAGGCGGCAGATCGCAGACGATCCCGCCCTTTTCGTCCCGCGTGATCCTGTCCGGCTTTTTCCCCAGGGAGACGCGCGTCTCCATCGGCTCGCGCAGCGGATCGATGGGCGGGTTGGTGACCTGGGACGCGTTGATCAGGAGCTTGTCCCAGTAGACCGGCAGCGGCTTCGGGTTCCCCATGGAGGAAAGCAGGACGCCGCCGCTCCCCGCCTGCTTGTAGATCTCCCGGATCGTATCGTGCTGCCAGTTCGCGTTTTCCCGGAGCCGGCAGTCGCTCCGGACGATCTTCAGGGCCCGGGTCGGGCAGAGCGATACGCACCGCTGGCAATCGACGCATCTGGTCTCGTCGCTCATCATGACGCCGCGCTCGGGGCTCCAGAAATGCACCTCGTTCGCACACTGCCTTTCGCAGACGCGGCAGGCGATGCAGCGGGCTTCGTTCCGGACCACTTCAAATTCCGGATAGAGGAAATCCACGCCCATCAGTAAGCACCTTCCTTTACTTTGACGATCACCGGTTCGCCGCCCGCCGGCGCCCAGATATTCTCCGCGTCCGGCTCCATGGTGCGGATGGCGGCTTCCTCGCTGGCGATATAGACCCGGTCGTCCTTTTCACCCACCACCATCGAGCGAAGCTTCAGCCGGTCGTTCAGAGCCATCAGGCCGCCGGTAAAGCCGAGCACGACGGAAAACGGACCCGTCACCAGGAGACTCGGAAAAACGGTGCGGAGATACGCGCGGCGCGCGCGGACCGCCTCGTCCTTTTCCCTGTCGATCGTGCTCCAGAAGGGGGCCGCGATCACGTTGGCCGCCTCCTCAAGCGTCAGCCCCTTCACCCGCACCAGATAGTCGAGGATGTAGGTGATGACCTCCGTATCGGTCTGGAGCGTGCACTTGTACCCGAACATCTCGATGAAACGGCGGTTGGCGTCGTAGGAGGAGATCTCGCCGTTGTGCACGACCGAATAATCCAGCAGCGTGAAGGGATGCGCGCCTCCCCACCAGCCGGGGGTATTGGTGGGATAGCGGCCGTGCGCCGTCCAGGAATATCCTTCGTACTCCTCCAGCCTGTAAAAGACGCCCACGTCCTCCGGGAATCCCACGGCTTTGAAGGTCCCCATGTTCTTCCCGCTGGAAAACACGTAGGCTCCCTTCATTTCGGTGTTGATTTTCATGACGGTCCGCGCGACAAGCTCTTTTTCGTCCAGCTGCAGACTTCTCAGCATGGACCGCAGCGGCGCGACGAAAAACCTCCAGATCACCGGCTCGTCCGTAATGGCGGGGATGGTGCGGGTCGGGATGCGTTCGGAGTGGACGATCTCGAAATACTCTTTCAGAAAGGCTTCGCATTCTTTCCGGATCTCGCCGCTGTCGAAAAACAGATGCAGCGCGGTGAAGTCCCGGTACTCCGGATAAATGCCGTAACCGGCAAAGCCGCCTCCGAGGCCGTTGCTCCTTTCATGCATCGGCTTCATGGCTCCCACGATCCCTTCTCCGGTCATTCGCTTCCCTTCCCGGGAAATCACGGCAGCGATCGAACATCCGGAGGGGATACGCACTTGGCCTTCTTTCATCATGGCGATCAGGTCCTTTCGGAAAAATCAAAAAGAAAGGCGTCCATTGCCGCACGGGTATCCCGTACGGTCATGAACGCCTTTGCTCACTTGCAGGTATTATACCCCCCTTCCTGCAGTTTGTCAAGAGGTTTGAAAGGATCTCGCTTCCGTCTGCAGGAGATTCCGGTCCGTCCTGCAAAAAAGGGGTTGACAACCGGGCCGGTTCGTAGTATAATGCGCGTTGTAAAGGCAAGGGCGTCTTTGAGTGATTTGACTCGAAGACGCTCTTTCTCCTTTTTCGGGAGAAGAGGAGAAGAGCATTTCGAATTGAATAAGGATGAAAAAGGCAAAGGCGTCTTTTGTGTTCGCACGAAAGGAGTCTTTGCCTTTACTCATTTTTCGTAAAAGGAGAAAAGAACCATGAAGACAGTATCGGATTATTTCGGAAGCAGGGTTTTCGACGACCGCGTGATGCGGGCCAGTCTCTCGGCGGAGGTGTACGCCTCTCTGCGGAAGACCATCGACGAGGGGAATGAATTGGACATCGGCGTGGCGAACGCGGTGGCGGAGGCCATGAAAAACTGGGCAGTGGCGAACGGCGCGACCCATTTCACCCACTGGTTCCAGCCGCTTACGGGGATCACCGCCGAAAAGCACGACAGCTTTATCGCTCCCTCTCCCGACGGAAGCGTCATCATGGAGTTTTCCGGCAAGGAGCTCATCAAGGGCGAGCCGGACGCCTCCTCCTTCCCCTCCGGCGGCCTGCGGGCCACCTTTGAGGCCAG
>JAFRWU010000078.1 GCA_017441705.1 Clostridia bacterium
AAGGGGAATAGAGGCGCCCAAGGTTCGGGAGCAGCCGTGCTGCGGCCGCCCCTTTCTCCGGAGCGCTCGTTTATACTACCACATCTCCCCCTCCTTTGTCAATCCCTTTTTTCTCCTTTTTCTCCCCTTTTTTCTCCCTCCCTCTCCTCCCTCCCGTGCGTGTCTTTTCTGCGAACGCGATACGTCTTTCCCTCCCCTCCGGTCCCGGCGGGAAAGCGGAAGAGAAATCGTTTTTTCCTTTACAAACCGCCTGCTTCTATGATACAATTTCCCTGACAGGAAAGCCGAACGGCCGCGTCGGGGCCCGCCCCGATGAGGAAAGTCCGGGCACCATAGAGCAGGATAACGGATAACGTCCGCCGAGGGCAACCTCAGGACAAGTGCAACAGAAATATACCGCCCGTCCTTCGGGACGGGTAAGGGTGGAAAGGCGGGGTAAGAGCCCACCGGCTTCCCGGGCGACCGGGAAGTCCTGTAAACTCTATCCGGTGCAACACCCGAATTGCCGCGTCCCTTCGGGGACAGTGTCTGCTCGGCACGGCAGAGGTCGGTGGCTTGAGCCTTTCGGCAACGGAAGGCCTCAGATAGATGGCCGTTCCAGACAGAACCCGGCTTACAGGCTTTCCTGTCATTTGACGCATACGGCGCGGGATTTCTCCACGCCTTCCTTTCATATATCGATATACGTCACACATCCATCCTCTCCGCGGCTTCCGGCGGCGGACGGCGAAAGAGGTCGTATCCATGTCACTCACCCTTCCGGTCACCAATATCCAGCGTTTTTCGGTCCACGACGGTCCCGGGATCCGCACCACCGTTTTTCTGAAGGGATGTCCCCTCCGGTGCGTATGGTGCCACAACCCCGAAACCAAGCGGCGCGAAAACGAGCTTTTCTTTACCGACCGGCTCTGCATCGGCTGCGGTCTGTGCGCCGGCGTCTGCCCCGCGGGCGTTCATTCCTTCCGGGACGGGAAGCATCTTCTCGACCGCACGAAGTGTCTGCTCTGCGGCGCCTGCGCCGACGCCTGTCCCACCACGGCTCTGGAGCTCTGCGCGAAGGAGATGACGCCGGAGGAGATCCTGAAAGAGGTCCTGCGCGACGCGCCCTTTTACCGGGACGGCGGGGGCGTGACCCTTTCGGGCGGAGAACCCACGCTGCACGGCGAAAAAACGCTCGCGCTTCTCCGCGCAGCCAAAGAGGCCGGGCTCCATACGGCTCTTGAAACCTGCGGTTATTTCCCCGAAGCGATGATCCCCGGACTGCTCGCGTCGGTCGATCTCTTTCTCTACGACGTGAAGGACACCGATCCCGACCGCCACGCGCGAAACACCGGCGTTTCCAACGAGAGGATCCTTTCCAATCTGAAGGCCGTCGACGCCGGCGGCGGCGAAAGCGTGATGCGGTGCGTCATGGTGAAGAGCGTCAACATGACCCCGGAGCATCTTTCCGCTCTGGCCGGTCTCTGGAAATCGCTTTCGCACTGCCGGGGGATCGAGCTTCTTCCCTACCACGCCATGGGCGGAAGCAAGAGCGAGCGGCTGGGCCGCGAAAACGACGGCCGCGCCGACTGGGTCCCCTCCAAGGAGGAGATCCGGGACGCAAAGGATACCCTCCGCGCTCTTGGCGCGAAGGTCGTCGAGTGAGCGGGAAGAGCGGGAGGTTTCCCGTTCCTTCCAATAAAATACCATAACAGTCAACGCCGTACCGCAGCGGTATCGAAGCGGCGCAAAGAGCGATTCGCCGGAAAGGAGCCGTCATGTCCCCATTCCCCATCGTCACACTCAAAACTGATTTCTGCGTCGTCGGCGGAGGTCTTTCCGGCCTTTCCGCGGCTGTGGCCGCCGCGCGCCGCGGGACCGGGGTGGTCCTGGTCCAGGACCGTCCGATGCTGGGCGGCAACGCTTCCTCCGAGGTGCGCATGTGGATCTGCGGCGCCCACGGCGAAAACATGCGGGAAACCGGCATCGTGGAGGAGCTGGAGCTGGAAAACCAGCACAGGAACCCCTATAAAAACTACTCGATCTGGGACAGCGTCATGCTGGAGATCGTGAAGAAAGAGCCGAATATCACCCTTCTTCTCAACACCACCTGCACAGACGGACGGATGGAGGGAAACAAGCTCCGCGAGATCTCCTGCTGGCAGATGACGACCCAGAAGATCTTTCGGATCGAAGCGAAGCTCTTCGCCGACTGTTCCGGCGATTCGGTCCTGGCTCCCGTCACCGGCGCTCCTTTCCGCATGGGCCGGGAGGGAAGAAGCGAATACGGCGAAAGCATCGCCCCGGAACAGGCCGACGCCCGCACCATGGGCATGAGCACCATGATCGTCGCGCGGGAGTATCCCGGGGAGCGGAAATTCGTCGCTCCGTCCTGGGCCAGGAAGGTGACCAAAGAGGATCTCAAGCTCCGGACACCGGATATGCGCAATCCCGGCGAGAATTTCTGGTACCTGGAGCTCGGCGGCATGCGCGACGCCATCGGCGACACCGAAGAGGTGCGGGACGAGCTTCTGAAGCTTGCATACGGCATCTGGGACTATCTGAAAAACGATCCCGAAGAGCGGGATAAGAACAGGAACTTCGACATCGACTGGATCGGGATCCTGCCGGGCAAGCGGGAATCCCGCCGGTATATCGGGGATTACGTGATGACCCAGCACGACGTCTCCTCCGGCGGCCGGTTCGACGATATCGTCGCCTACGGCGGATGGACCATGGACGATCACCATCCCGGCGGCTTCGACGCGAAGGACGAACCGCCCACCATCTTCCATCCGGCGCCTTCTCCCTACGGCATCCCCTACCGCTCGCTCTATTCCAAAACCGTGGAGAATCTGTTCTTCGCCGGGCGCAACATCTCGGTGACGCACACCGCCATGAGCTCCACCCGCGTGATGGCCACCTGCGCCCTTCTGGGGCAGGCCGTGGGCAACGCCGCGGCCATCGCCTCGCGGGAAGGGCTCTCTCCCCGTGAGGTGGGAAAAAAGCGGATCCGCCTTCTGCAGGAAAACCTGATGGACGACGACTGCTATCTGCCGGGGCTTCGCCGCCGCGTGAGCCCGCTTGCCATGGAGTCGCGCCTGGAATCCGACATGGAAAACGCCGAGGCGGTCCGGAACGGCGTAGACCGCCCCGTGGGCGGCGCGGGAAACGCCGCCAAGGGCAAGGCCGGTTCCTTCCTCCGGTATCTCCTGCCCGCGGGGCGGGAGGCCGGGAGCGTCCGGCTGGTCTTTGACAGCGACCTTGACCGGAAGACCCTTCCCGGGGAGGAGGCAAAGCTCCGCCGCCCGATGTTCCACAACCTGCTTCTGCACCGGGAGGCTTCCTACACGCCGAAGACCCTGGTGCGGGATTTCGATCTGATCTATAAAACCGCGGAGGGCGAAAAAACGCTTGCGGTGCGCGGGAATTACCAGAGGCTCGTGCGCGTCTCTCTTCCCGGGAAAGCAAGCGAGGTCACCCTCCGGATCCTTGCCACCCACGGCGAAGAGACCGCGCGCGTCTTCGCCTTCGACGTGATCGAAGCCGAATAACTCCCGATCCGAAAGGAGAGATATCATGCGCGACATCGAACCGATCCTGGAAAAGATCCGAAAGACCGTGGCGTCCCACCGGCTTTCCTGCGAGGGGGAATACGCCCGCACGCTTCTGGACCTCGCCCCCGGCGAAAAGCCGCGGATCAACGAATACGGCGTGGCCGACGCCGCCAATATCCTTTATTCCCTGGGCGGCTTTTCGCCCTCGCCGGTCTTCCGGGAGGGCTTCGTTTCCTCCCTGAAATCCCTGCAGCACCGGGACACCGGCCTCTTCTCGGAGCCGACCCACTCTCCCGTTCACACCACCGCCCACTGCACCGCGGCCCTGGAGCTTTTCGACGAACGGCCGCTGCCGCCGAAGGATCTTCTTCCCTATCTTTCCCGGGACAGGCTTTACGCCCTTCTGGATTCTCTGGAATGGGTCAGGTCGCCCTGGAACAATTCCCACATCGGCGCGGGGATCTACGTGGCGCTGGTGCTTTCGGGCGCCGCGGGGAGAGAATGGGAAAACGATTACTTCGCCTGGCTGTGGGAGGAAGCCGATCCCGCGACCGGTCTCTGGCGGAAGGGATGCCTGAACGCCCCCGGCAGCCGTCCGCTCTACGAGCACATGGCGGGTTCCTTCCACTATCTTTTCAATCACGAATACGCCGCGCGTCCTCTGCGTTATCCCGAAAAGCTTGTGGATACCCAGATCGCCATGTGGCGCGACGGCAGGGTGCGGCGGGGCTTCGGAGAAAGCTGCGGCTTTCTGGAGATCGACTGGATCTTCTGTCTGACCCGCGCCATGCGGCAGACCCCCCATCATTTCCGCGAAGGGAAGAACGCCCTGCGGGAATTTGCCGGCGGGTATTTCGACTATCTCCAAAGCGCCGATCCCGAAAAGGACAAAAGCTTCGACGATCTTCACTGCCTGTTCGGCGCGGTCTGCGCCGTCGCGGAGCTTACCCGCGCGCTTCCCGGCGAATTCTCGGCGGCAAAGCCCCTGAGGCTGGTCCTGGACCGCAGGCCCTTTATCTGATCCTCCGAGTCAAATCAATTTCCTCTCCATATATATGAAAGGATGAAGGTCATGGAAAAGAAACTTCGCATCGGCATCATCGGCACCGGCGGCATCGCCCACGCGCATATGCGCGCCTACCGGCTCCTGGACGACGTGGAGGTCGTGGCGGGCGCCGACATCGTGCCCGGCAAGGCGCGGGAATTCTTCGACGAATTCGACATGCCCAAGGCCGAAGCCTTCGAAAGCGCCCGGGAAATGCTCCGTTCGACGGAGCTGGACGCGGTGAGCGTCTGCACCTACAACCAGACCCACGCCGAATGCACCGTCGCCGCTCTGGAGGCCGGGCTCCCCGTCCTTCTGGAAAAGCCCATGTGCGTCACCATGGATCAGGCGGCCGAGATCCTGCGCGCCGAGAAGAAGAGCGGAAAGTTCGTCTCGGTCGGCTTCCAGCCGCGCTACGATCCCAACTCCAAAAAGATCAAGGAGATCGTTTCCTCCGGCGTTTTGGGCAACATCTATTACGTGCAGACCGGCGGCGGCCGCCGCCGCGGGATCCCCGGAAGGACCTTCATCGAAAAGAAGACGGCCGGCGTCGGCGCTCTGGCCGACATCGGCTGCTACGGTCTGGACATGCCCCTGAACGCCCTGGGTTATCCGAAGCCCCTGACGGTTTCGGCGTCGGCCTTCAACAAGTTCGGCACCAGCCCGGAATACAATCCGGTCGATTACAAAAGATTCGACGTGGACGATTTCTCGGTGGCGCTGATCCGTCTGGAGGGCGGGATCACGCTGGACTTCCGGATGTCCTGGGCCATGCACATGGACACCACCGGCGCGACCTTCTTCCTAGGCGACAAGGCCGGCTTCAAGGTCATGCCCGCCAATCCCGAAAAGCTCTGGGGCGGCGCGTGGGACGGCACCGTCGGCCCGATGACCCTGTATCACGATTCCTTCGGCATCCCCACCGAGACGCCGATCCCCTACATCACCCACAACGTCAACCTCTTCGGCGAAAAGGTCAAGGCCTTCGTCGAGGCCGTCAAGACCGGCGGCCCGGCTCCGATCCCCACCAGCGAGATCATCTACAATCAGGCCATCCTCAGCGGCATTCTGGAATCCTCCGAATCCGGCCACGAGGTCGAGATCGTGATCCCGAAGATCTGAGCCGATGATCCATCTGGTTTTGGTGGAGCCCGAGATCCCACAGAACACCGGGAACGTCGCCCGCACCTGCGCGGTGACCGGATCGGTGCTGCATCTGGTGGGGCCGCTCGGCTTCGAGATCAGCGACGCCCGGCTGAAGAGAGCGGGGCTGGATTACTGGAGCCTTCTGGACATCCGGCTCTACGCCTCCCTTGAGGAGTATTTCGAGAAAAATCCCTCCCCCGATCTGTGGCTTGCCACCACGAAAGCCGTCCGGCGGCATACCGACGCCTCTTTCCGGGACGGATGCCACATCCTGCTCGGCAAGGAGACCGCGGGGCTCCCGCGCCGGCTTCTGGAACGGTATCCGGACCGGACCCTGCGCATCCCGCAGATCCCCGACGCCCACGCCCGCTGCCTGAATCTTTCCAACGCGGCGGCGGTGATGTGCTTCGAGGCGCTGCGCCAGACCGGTTTCCGGGGCATGGTCTGAGGATACGGCTTCCTCTGCGGCGGCGGAGATCTCCGCCGCCGCGTTTCATGACTGAAAGGAGCAAAACATGCTTGTCAAGAGACTTTCCGGCGCCGAGCGCGCCGACGCCGCCGTGATCTCCATGGTGGCTTTCCACGTTCGCGCCGGCGAGGAGGCGCTTCGGAAGGAGCGGGAGGACGCCCTGAAAAGCGTCGACGACGACTGGGGCGCGTTCGACGGGAGCGGCACGCTCGCCGCCCGGATCATCCGGAACGTCTACGAGGCGCATTTCGACGGCGGGATCATCCCCGTGAACGGCATCGGCGCGGTTTCCACCCTGCCGGAATACCGGGAGAGCGGCGCGATCCGCGCCATCTTCGAAAAGCTTCTTCCCGCGGCCTACGACGCGGGTGACGTGTTTTCCACCCTCTATCCCTTCCGGCACGACTTTTACCGGAAATTCGGATACGAGACGGTGACCTACAAAAGCGAATACAGATTCCCGCCGGCTCTTCTGCGGCATTACCGCTTTACGGGATGGGCGAGGCCCTGGAAGGCAGGCGATCCCCTCGAGCCCTTCACCGCGCTTTACGAGTCTTTTGCCGCCCGGCTGAACCTTGCGCTCCGCCGGAACGGAGAGATGGTGAAGGAATGGACGTCGGGCGTCAACCTGGAAAAGCGGCGCTTCCTTTATCTTCTCGGCGAGGGCTCCGAGCCCCTTGCGTACCTCGCCTTCCGCGACGTCTATCGGCCGGAGGCGGCCGAGCTCCGGGTGGAGGATCTCGCCTTTTCCGGCCGGCGCGGCTTTCTGGCGATCCTGGGCTTTCTCGGCCGGTTCTCCGCCGATTACGGAAAGGTCGTCCTGCCCCTGCCCACCGATCTGGATCTCCTGCCCTTCCTCTCCGATCCCTACGAAGCCGAAAAGAGCTTCCCCGCCGATCATATGATCCGGCTGATCAACGCCGAAAAAATGCTTTCGCTCCTCCGGAAGAGCGACGGCGCGCATTTCGCGGTGCGCGTTCTGGATCCCCTGATCCCCGGGAACGAGGGGACCTTCCTGGTGGAGGGCGAAAGCGTGACCCGTACCGACCGGGAACCCGATCTCGTCCTTCCCCAGTCGGTTCTGGCTCTGCTGGCCGTGGGAGCCGTATCGCCCTACGAGGTCTCCCTCTTCCCCGGCGTGGAGATCCGGAACGAGAACGCCCGCTGGGCGGCGTGCTTCCCCGAAAAAGCCCGTTTCCTCACCGATCATTTTTGAGAGACTTGCGTTCTTTCGTCGTTTTCTCTGTATTTCCTTCGGATAAATCGGGATATTTTTCCGCTTTTTTCGGGAATACGGCTTGATTTACGGCAGGAAATGGTCTATAATATGTATCGCTCCCGCAAAGGGAGAACGAATGAACAAGAAAGGATCCAAAGGCATGAACTACAACAAGAAAACCATTGAAGACATTTCCGTCTCCGGCAAGAAGGTTCTCGTCCGCTGCGACTTCAACGTTCCGATGAAGAACGGCGTTATCACCTCCGACAAGCGCATCGTCGGCGCTCTGCCCACCATCAAATACCTCGTTGACAACGGCGCCGCCGTCATCCTCTGCTCCCACCTCGGCAAGCCGCACAACGTGCTCAATGCCAAGATCAAACTGAACAAGAAAGAAAAGGCCGCGATCGAGGCTCTTCCCGCCGAGGAGCAGGAAGCCGCCACCGCCGCCGCTCTGGAAAAGGCCGCGAAGGACGTGAAGAAGCTTTCTCTGGCTCCCGTGGCCGCCAAGATCACCGAGCTCTCCGGCATTCCCGTCGTCATGGCCGCCGACGTGATCGGCGAAGACGCCAAGGCGAAGGCCGCCGCGCTGAAGTCCGGCGAAGTCATGCTGCTTGAAAACGTCCGCTTCCACGCCGAAGAGGAAAAGAACGATCCCGCCTTCGCGAAGGCTCTGGCCGATCTGGCCGAGATTTACGTGAACGACGCGTTCGGTACCGCTCACCGCGCTCACGCCTCCACCGCCGGCGTCGCCGATTATCTGCCCGCCGTTTGCGGCTACCTGATCGGCAAGGAAGTCGGCGTCATGGGCAAGGCCCTGGAAGATCCCGCCCGTCCGTTCGTGGCGATCCTGGGCGGCGCGAAGGTCTCCGACAAGCTCAACGTCATCAACAACCTTCTGACCAAGGTCGACACCCTCATCATCGGCGGCGGCATGTCCTACACCTTCCAGGCCGCTCTCGGCAACAAGATCGGCACGTCGCTGTTCGACGCCGAAAAGGTCGATTACTGCCGCGATATGCTGAAGAAGGCCGAAGAAAAGGGCGTCAGGATCCTTCTGCCGGTGGACACCGTCGTGACCGCCGAATTCCCGGATCCCATCGACGCTCCCATTGAAACCGAGATCGTTCCCGCCACCTCCATTCCCGACGACAAGATGGGCATGGATATCGGACCCGAGACCCGGAAGCTCTTCGCCGAAGCCGTCTCCGCCGCCAAGACCGTCGTGTGGAACGGCCCCATGGGCGTTTTCGAAAACCCGACTCTGGCCGCCGGCACCAACGCCGTTGCCGAAGCCCTCGCCGATTCCGACTGCATCTCCATCGTCGGCGGCGGCGACTCCGCCGCAGCGTGCGAGCAGCTCGGCTACGCCGACCGCATCACCCACATCAGCACCGGCGGCGGCGCTTCTCTCGAATTCCTTGAGGGGCTCGAACTCCCCGGCATCGCTTGCCTCCAGGATAAATAAAAGTCGCAGGAAAGGAAAAAACTATGAACCGCAGATACCGCAAAACCGTTATCGCCGGCAACTGGAAAATGAACAAGACTCCGGCGGAAGCAAAGGCTCTGATCAATGAGATCAAGGAGACCATCGGAAAGGTCAAATGGTGCGACGTTATCGTCTGCGTCCCCTTCGTCGATATTCCGGTCGCCGTCAAGGCCACCAAGGGCGCCAAGATCTCGGTCGGCGCTCAGAACATCCACTTCGAACCCAAGGGCGCCTACACCGGCGAAATTTCCGCCGACATGCTCAAGGAACTCGGCGTGAAGTACGTCATCGTCGGCCACAGTGAAAGAAGACAGTATTTCGGCGAGACCGACGTGACCGTCAACAAGAAGGTCCACACGGTCCTGGACGCCGGCATGCAGCCCATCGTCTGCGTCGGCGAATCGCTTGAGCAGAGAGAGCAGGGCGTGACCGCCTCGGTCATCGAGACTCAGGTCCGCATCGCCCTGAACGGCGTCGCCAAAGAGCAGATGCGCAAGATCGTCATCGCCTACGAGCCCATCTGGGCCATCGGCACCGGCAAGACCGCCACGGCGGAACAGGCCGCCGAGGTCTGCACCGGCATCCGCGAGATCATCCGCTCGATCTACGGCGCGCGGGTCGCCCGCTCTGTCTCCATCCAGTACGGCGGTTCGATGAACGCGAAGAACGCCGCGGAGCTTCTGGCCCGGAACGATATCGACGGCGGTCTGATCGGCGGCGCTTCCCTGAAGGCCCCCGACTTCGCCGCGATCATCAACGCTGCCAACCAGTAATTTCCCCACTCCGTCCTCCCTTTCGGAGACCCCCGAAGGGGAGGACTTTTTTTCGGAGGGAATATGACCATACCCAACGCACTCGTTCTGGCAAGACTGAAGGAAGACGCCGGCAGCGAAGCCCGTTTCTGGGCGCTGTTCGGCGGCTGCCCCCACGTAATCCTGGAGGACAAGGGAAGCATCGAGACCGACCTTCTCAAGGAATACGCCCTGAAGATCCGTCTGCGCGTTTTCGAAGCCGCCGATCGCTCCTTTTTCCGCAAGCGCCATTCCGCCGCCCGTTCGCTCAAGATCATGCGCGACGCCATCGTGGATATCTCTCTTCTGAATCAGGCCGATTTCGTTCTGGCACCGCTCGGCGAGCGGCTTCCGCCCGATCGCTTCCCGGCCGAGGGGTACAACGAGGCGGTTTACGCCTTCCTTTCGGATCTGATCGATTTTCTGACCGGATGCGGCGGCCTTGTGATGTGCTGCCTGAAAATGAGCGGGGAATATCATCTGTTCCTGGCGGGCAACAGCGCAAACCTGGCCGACGGAACGCTCTACGACGTGATCCCCACCTTTCTGGATCTGGCGGGGCTTTCCAAGCCCGACGACATGAAGGGCACCTCCCTGATCATCTGAGCTTTTCGCAGGGCATGGATCAAGACAAGGAAAACCAACGCGGCTCCCTTTCCGGGAGCCGCGTTGGTTTTTTCGTGCGCCGCTTCAGCCCGGGCAAAAAGGACGGCGGTTCTCTCCCCCGGATACGGGCGGCTTTCCGGCGCTTCCGTCCCCGGGAGCGGTCCGCCCCTCTTGCCAAAAAGGGCCGAGGCGTGTATAATCAGTATGATCACATCGCGGCCTTCGGACGGAAATCGCCGGAAGGGCGCGGAAAGGAATGGAAACCATGCTTGACATCGTACACGTGACGAAACGATACGGAAAGGTCCTTGCCGTAAACGATCTTTCCTTTCATCTGGATCCGGGCAGCGTGACCGTCCTGCTCGGTCCCAACGGCGCCGGGAAAAGCACGATCATGAAGGCCGTCACCGGATTCCTTCGCTTCGACGGGACCATCCGCGTGGCGGGATACGACAACAAATCGCAGGAGGCGCGGCGGATCCTGGGCTACATCCCCGAAATGCCCTCGCTCTACCCCAATCTGACGGTTTCGGAGCATATGGAATTCCTGGCCAGGGCTTATCGTCTGACCGACTACAAGGGACGGATCGAGAGGCTTCTGGACCGTTTCGAGCTTTCCGACAAGAAAAAGAAGTTCGGCGACGAGCTTTCCAAGGGCATGCAGCAGAAGCTGAATATCTGCCTCGGTCTTCTGCCCGAGCCGAAGCTTGTTCTGATGGACGAGCCGATGATCGGCCTGGATCCTCACGCCATCAAGGAACTGAAGGCCGTATTCGAGGAAATGCGCGCCGAGGGGCGTACTCTTCTGATCAGCACGCACATCATCGACAGCGTCGACATGCTCTGGGACCGGACCGTCATCATGCAGGGAGGCACCGTGCGCGCCAACGTCACCCGCGACGAGCTTGACCGGGACGGCCGCAGCCTGGAGGAGCTCTTCTTCTCGGTGACCGAGGGTGTGGGACGGGACGACGTCTCCCGTCCGGACGGGGACGAGGAGGACGGGGAATGAGGCTCTTCTTCTACTACGCCTTCCACACCTTCAAAAACCAGCTCCGGAAGCTCTTCAAGACCTGGGTCTTCGTCTTCATCGCGGTATGCCTTCTGATGGGGATCCTCATCGGAGGCGGGGCCGGGCTCCTGGCCGGTCTGATCGAAGGCCGGAGCGCGGAGGAAGAGCCCGGGGAAACCGGGTTTGTCCCGGCGGGACCCGAAGACGATATCCCCGATCCTCCGGGGGAAAACGAGGGAGAGACCATTGAGATCGAAATCCCCGCGGCCGATCCGGACAAGCTGCAGCTTGTGGAGCTGATCGCCGGCGGCGTGATCCTGCTTTTCTTCACGCTGGAGGCGCTGGGCGCCGACCGGAACGGCAGCAGGATCTTCCTGCCCGCCGACGTGAACCTGCTCTTCCCTTCGCCGATGAAGCCGCAGTCGGTGCTGTTTTTCCGGCTGATGACCCAGATCGGCATGATGCTCTTTGCCGGCGTCTATATGGTCTTCCAGCTTCCGAATCTGATCCTGAACGCGGGACTGAGCCTGCCGGCCGCGGCGGCGATCCTCGCCGCATGGATCCTGACCATGATCTTTTCCAAGCTGATCGCGGTGTTCCTCTACACCGTTTCGTCCACGCATCCCTCTCTGAAGTCCAAGGTGCGCATCGGCGTCTATCTCGTCTTGGGGGCTCTGGTCGGCGGCTTCCTGATCTTCTGGAAAAGCGGGAACGACGGATGGTATGACGCCCTGAAAAGCTTCTTCAACGCTCCCGTGACCCGCCTGATCCCGATCTGGGGATGGATCAAGGGATTCGTCATGTACACAGCCGAGGGCGATTACCTCTTTGCCGGGATCCTCTTCCTTCTGACGCTGGTCTTCGGCGGGCTGATGCTCTTCCTGATCTGGCGCGTGAAGGCCGATTTCTACGAGGACGCCATGGCCAGGTCGGAGGAGACGGCGGCCATGATGGAAAAGGCGCGGAGCAGCAGCACCGGCATCGTCTTCGGGAAAAAGCGCAAAAGGGACCGCGCCGATTCCCTCCGCCGGGACGGGATGCGCCGCGGTGCCGGAGCCAACGTCTACTTTTTCAAATCGCTTTATAACCGGTTCCGCTTTGCGAAATTCGGTTTTCTGACAAAAACCACGGGCGTCTATCTGGCCGGCGCGATCCTCACGTCCGCCCTCCTGCGGTTCGGTTTTTCCTTCCGGTACGTGTGGCCGGTGGCCGCCGTGCTGGCCGTTTTCGCCTTCTACCGGTCGCTGGGGAACCCTCTGGAGGAGGATACCAGGACCTGCTTCTTCGTTCTGATCCCCGAAAGCACCTGGGCGAAGCTCTTCTGGTCTCTTCTCGCGGGCGGGACAAACTGTCTTCTGGATCTCCTGCCGGCGATGATCGCCGCGGTGATCCTGCTCGGCGTCAACCCCCTGACGGCGCTTCCCTGGATCTTCTTCATCGTGACGGTGGACCTTTACGCCACCTCGATCGGCGCCTTCATCAACCTTTCGGTTCCGGTGGCCGCCGGTAAAACCATCAAGCAGATGGTGCAGATCCTGTTCCTGTATTTCGGGATCCTGCCGGGAGCGACCCTGATCGTGCTGGGCATGGTCTTCAGCCTGGAATGGATCGCCGTGCTGGCGGCGGCCGTATTCCATCTGTTCCTAACGGGCGTCTTCTTCGCCCTGACGCCGCTCTTCATCGGTCCCTTCGGTTCCCGTACGCGCTGAGGATACGACAAAACCCCGCCGGGGAAATCCCGGCGGGGTCGATTTGTTCCGATGCGATTATTCCGGTACGTAGGGCAGCAGGGCGATCTGACGGGCTCTCTTGATGGCCTCGGTCAGCTCGCGCTGATGCTTGGCGCAGGTGCCGGTCATACGGCGGGGGAGGATCTTTCCTCTCTCGGAGACGAAACGGCGCAGCTTCGCAGAATCCTTGAAATCGATATATTCGGCCTTGTCGGCGCAGAACTGGCATACCTTTCTGCGCTTACGCGGATTGGCGCTTCTGGGTGCTTTTTCCATGGTGGTTCTCCTTTCTCAATGATTGCCGGTCAGAACGGCAGCTCGTCGTCGTCGCTGAAATCGTCATAGGCCGAAGCGCTCGGCTTCGGGGTTTCGGCGCGGGGCGCTTCCTGCGCCGCAGGCGGCGCGTAGGAGGAAGGCCCGGACGGCTGGAAGGAATCTCCGCCGGAGGAATCTCTTCTGCTCTCGGCAAAAAACACTTCGTCCGCCACGACTTCGTAAGCGGTGCGGTTGTTGCCCTGGTTGTCCTGCCATTTGCGGGTCTGAAGTCTGCCGGAGACGGCGACCAGCTGTCCCTTGCGGAAATAGCGGGTCACGAACTCCGCTGTGCTTCTCCAGGCAACGACGTCGATAAAATCGGTCTGTCTCTCTTCGCCCTGACGCGTGAAGCTCCGGTCGACGGCGAGGGTGAAGGAAGTAACGGAGGTATTCGACTGCGTGTGCTTCAGCTCGGGATCACGGGTCAGACGGCCCATCAAAACGATCTTGTTCAGCATGCTTCTGTCCCTCGATTACTTTTCGTCGCGGTTGACGATGATGCCGCGAACGACGCTGTCCGTGATGTTGTAGATACGATCGAGCTCGGCCGGGAATTCCCGGGGCGCTTCGAACGCCATATGAACGTAATATCCTTCGGTCATATGGTTGATCTCATACGCGAGACGGCGTTTGCCCCATTCGTCAATGCTGGTCAGGGTCCCGTTCGATTCCACCAGGCTCTTGAAACGCTCGACAACGGCGGCGGTAGCCTCCTCGTCAAGGTCCGCATTGATGATATACAGGGTTTCGTACTTGCTGTTTGCCATTTCTTGGTGCACCTCCTTCTGGTCACATGGCCTCTGCACTCCGAATCAGTGCCGCAGAGGCAAGGAATAATCTCTCGCCGGTCTCTGGCAAGGAGCCGGCAAAATGATATTATACACCGAAATTGATATTTGTCAAGAAAAATCTCCGCTGTTTCCCGAAAAAAAGGCGGACGGCCGGGCGTTTTCCTCCATACGGATCCCTTCCCCCCGGAAAAAGAAATACGAAAGGCGCTTGCAAAGACTTACCGGGCGTGGTAACATACAGAAAGGAGGCGGAACGGCAGGCGTTCCCTCCGAAAATCCGAAAGGAGACGTTTGAAAATGAAACCCGCAGAATGGCCGACCGGCGCGTCGCTCAGCTTCGACACGGGACGGATCGAGCCCGAAAAAAGGCTTTCCGAGGAAACGCTTCGGGATTACGTGAAAAACGGGGTCACCTATCTGGAGCTCTCGCTCAGCATCCCCGCCCTGGAACAGACCTATTTCGAGAAAAACCCCGAGCTTTACGGCGAATACTCCATCCGCGCCGGGGCGACGCCCTGGTCCTTCCACCTCCCCTTTTCCCAGGAGATCGACATCTCGCTTCCGGGATATCCGGGGAAAGAGAGCGTGGAGCTTGACAAAAAGTACATCCTTCTTTCGGCCCGCGCCGGGATCAAGGTCTGCGTGGTGCACCCCTCCTCCGAGCCCATCGCCGACGGCGACCGTTCCAAAAGGCTGAAGATCTCCCGGGACGCCCTGAGGGAGCTTGCCGAATACGCCGAGGGGCTCGGCGTGCATCTGGCGGTGGAGGACCTGCCTCGCACCTGCCTCGGCCGCACCAGCGCCGATATCCTCTATCTTCTGGATAACAACCCCGCGCTTTCGGTGTGCTTCGACACCAATCACCTGCTGATGGAGGACAATCTGACCTTCATCAAAAACGTGGGAAGAAAGATCGTGACCCTTCACGTGTCGGATTACGATTTCATCGACGAGCGTCATCTTCTGCCCCTGAAGGGCAAAAACGACTGGAAGGCGATCCTCGCCTCCCTGGAAAAGGACGCCGGCTACCGCGGTCCCTTCCTCTACGAGGTCAGCGGACGCGATCCCGAGGTCACCCACGCCTCCTTCCGGGAAAACCACATGGCCCTGGCCGCGCTCTGACCGGCGGGAGCGGAGCGGATCAGGACGAAACCGCCCTTCGCAGGGATGATTTGGAAAGGAGAAAATCATGTTCACAAACGGAAAACCCTGGCTCGATACCGACGGCAATCCCATTCACGCCCACGGCGGACACATGCTCCGGCACGGCGGCTACTGGTACTGGTACGGCGAAGACCGCCGTGAGAATTATTACGTAAGCTGCTACCGCTCCAGGGATCTTTCCTCCTGGGAATCCCGGGGGATCGTCCTCTCCACCGATTCGGAGACCGCGCCGATCCGGGTCCGCACCGATCTTTCCCTGAAAAACGAGACGCCCTTTGAATTCCCCAAGGACCGTCCCATTCCCGAATTCCTGAAAAAGGCGAAAAACAAGGTCAATCTGGAGCGCCCGAAGGTGCTTTACAACGAGAAAACCGGCAAATTCGTCATGTGGATCCACTATGAGAACGGCCGCGACTACCACTGCGCGGCGGCGGCCATCGCCACCTCGGATACGCCGGACGGCAAATTCACCTATCACGGCAGCTTCAACCCCTTCGGATACATGTCCCGGGACTGCACCCTCTTCAAGGACGCCGACGGCACGGCTTACTTCCTTTCCGCCTCCCGCGACAACGCCGACATGCACGTTTACCGTCTGACCGAGGATTATCTGAACGTAGACGCCCTGGTGCACAAGCTCTGGCAGGGCGAATACCGTGAGGCGCCGGCCGTGATGCGCCGGGAGGACGGCAAGTATTTCGTCTTTTCCTCCTACTGCACCGGATGGGCTCCCAATCAGGGCAAGTACGCCGTCTCCGACGGCATGGAAAGCCGTTTCTCCATGCTTTCAGACTTCGGCGACGAGACCACCTACCGGTCACAGCCGGCCTTCATCCTGCCGCTGGACACCGAAACGGGCAAACAGTACATCTACGTGGGCGACCGCTGGGGCGGCCGGGATTACATGTCCTCCTCCTACATCTTCCTGCGCATCCGGTTCGACGACCGGGGCATGCCCTTCATCGAATGGAACGAGAATTTCGAGCTTGACGACAAAAAAGGCCTTCGCGAGATCTGAGAAGCCGGATAAAAGCCGCGGGCGGAGAAGCTCCGTCCGCGGCTTTTCGTATCCCGAAAGCCGCCCGGCAGACGAGCAGTTCAAAAGAGTGCGGAAGGATCGAAAGAGTCTTCCCTCTTCCTTTCGAGGGCGGCGCAGACGGCGGGGCCGCCTCATCCGCGGGGTTCCACCTCATCTGTCTCGCCTGCCGGCTCGGTCGGCGCTTTTGAGCTTGCGCTCAAAGGTCTCCACCGGAGACCCGCGCCCCTCCGAGGGGAAGGCTTTGCGGGGGCGCGAGGCGCCGACGGAGGCCTTCCGCACAGGAAAAACCGCCCGAGCGCAGAGCCGGGCGGTTCGCTGTTTGCGGAAACGGAGGGACGGCGCCGGTTTTTCAGGTCTCTTCCGCGGGAGGTCCGGCAGGCGCCCTTTTGACCAGAGCCTTTTCCTTCCACTTTCCGGTCCTGTACCAGAAGAAGGCGATCAGGCCGCTGAGGACCCAGCTGACCAGGAGAGAAACGAAAAGCGAAACCGGGTTCCCGGCCGGATACTCCTCGCTCTTCGTCAGCGCCGCGAGCAGATAAGCCAGGGGCGTGCGGATCGCCACGGTGGTGATGAAGGAGATCCACATGGCGGGCATGGTGTCGCCCGCGCCGCGCATGATGCCCACGAAGACCTGGTTGAAGGCGATGGCGATATACCCCGCCGCCAGGATGCGGATCTGGCTCGTCCCCAGATCGATGACCGACTGGTTGTCTGTGAAGAGCCGCAGCATGAAGGGGCTGAAAAAGAGCAGGAGCAGGACCAGGATCGAGGAGGCGATCAGGCTGAGCTTCAGCACCGCACGGGAGCCTTTTTTGACCCGGTCGAAGTCGCCAGCCCCGACGTTTTGTCCCACGTAGGTGGAGATCGCCATGCCGAAGGTGAAATTGGGGAGCATGGCGAATCCGTCGATGCGCATCACCGCCGTGGTGGTGGTGACGATCAGATATCCCATGCTGTTGGTGAGCGACTGGACGAACACCATGGCAAGCGACATGATCGCCTGGCTGATCCCGGCGGGAAGGCCGAGCCGGAGCACGCCCAGCGCGTATTTTTTCTTCGGCAGAAAGGAGGAGGCGGTCAGGCCGATCTCACGGCGCATCAGGATGAGCTTGACGATCAGGATGACCGCCGAAAGCGCCTGCGTCAGGATCGTCGCCAGAGCCGCGCCGGCGACCTTCATGTCCAGTCCCGCCACGAACCAGACGTCCAGCGCCGTGTTCATCGCCGCGGTGAAGAGCAGGACCAGAAGCGGGAAGACCGAAATGCCGAGACCGCGGAGGATCCCGGAAATGATGTTGTAGTAGGCCGACCCCAGAACGCCGATCAGGCAGATCGTGAGATAGTCGTTGGCCATCGCGTAGGTCTCGGTCGGCGTGTTGGTCCAGGTGAGGAATTCGCCGGCGAGCGGCAGGCCGATCGCCATGATGACCAGAGAAGAGATGGTGATCAGAACGATCGAGTTGCCGATGGTGTGGGAAAGATCCTCCTTCGCCTTCGCCCCGAAATACTGGGCCACCATGATGCCGGATCCGGTGGCGATGGCCATGAACAGCACCAGAAGCAGATTGATGATGGGAAAGGTGGTGCCGATGGCCGAAAGCGCCTCGTCCCCCACGAATTTGCCCACCACGACGGAGTCGACGGTGCTGTAAAGCTGCTGGGCGATGTTGCCGATCAGAAGCGGGATCGAAAAGGCGAGCAGATTGCCCATCGGATTGCCCCGGGTCATGTCCTGGGGCCGGAAAAGCGCTTTGATTTTTTCAAGCATAGAATCGTTTCCTCAAAACCTGGCCGTAAAAGCGGCCGAATTCCGCTGTTTTTCACATTTTATCCTATTATACAGGGCTTCGCGAAAAACCGCAATAGACAAAGCGTCTTGAATTCGGCGGAATCCGCCTCGCTTTCCTGTTTGATTTTCCCCGGGGGAAAAAAGATTTGCCTTTGAGGGGAAATCAGTGTATAATAAAATAATCTATGAGATGCTTTGCGGGGAGGTGCGCACGTTTTGCCGACGGTGGAAAGGATCCTGCCCTGCCGCGGCGGGAAAAGTGTCAGCGTCCTCCTCTCGGACGGCAAAAAGGTCCGCATTTCCCGGGCAAGGCTCGCTTCTCTGCGTCTCGAGCCCGGGCAGGAAGCGCCCCCGGCGCTTCTGAAGCTCCTGGAAGCGAGCCTGACGCCGGAAAAGGCGCGGGACGCCGCCGCGCGGATCGCCATGCGTCCGGTCTTCTCGGCCGAAGTGCGGGAAAAGCTTCTCGCCCGCGGCTTCTCTCCGGAAAACACGGAGGACGCGGCGGCCTGGCTTCAGAGGATCGGCGCGGTCGACGACCGGGAGACCCTCGCTCTCTTTCTCCGGGAGGCCGCCCGGCGCGGCAAGGGGCGGAAGACCGTCCGGTACGAGCTTCTTCGCCGCGGAGTCGATCCGGAGGAGCTGGAGGAGGCGCTCGCCTCCTACGACGGAGAGGACGCGGCGCTTGCCCTGCTCCGGAAAAAGCTCGGCGGCTTATCCGACCGGGACTCTCTGCGCAAAGGCGCGGGACTTCTTTACGCGAGAGGCTTTGAACGCGAATCGATCGCGCGCGTTCTGGAACGGTATCTGGAAAGCGCGGCTGCAGAGTCGGAATAACGCGAAACAACGGCCTGACAGGCCATGAAAAGAGGAAAAAACGTGGCGGATACGCATAAGATCGCGGTGGTGACCCTTGGGTGCCCGAAAAACGTGGTGATGAGCGAGCAGATGATTTACCGTCTGGAAAAGGCCGGATATCAGATCGTGGCCGCTTACAGCGAGGCGGACGTCATCGTGCTGAACACCTGCGCCTTCATCGACAGCGCCAAGGCGGAGGCCGTGGAGAATATTCTGGAGCTTCTGAAATTCAAGGACGACGGGACCCTCAAAAAGCTGATCGTCGCGGGGTGCCTTGCCGAAGACGTCAAAAACGAGATCACCGAGGAATTCCCCGGCGTGGACGGCGTCATGGGCTGCGGCAGCTACGACGAGATCGTGGACGTGGTGGAAAGCGCCCTCCGGGACGAGCACCCCGCGCGCTTCGGGCCCCTGAACGCTCCGGTCACCGAATGCGGGCGGGTACGCCTGACCGCGTGGTATTCGGCCTATCTGCGCATCGCCGAAGGGTGCAGCAATCACTGCTCCTACTGCATCATCCCCTCCCTGCGCGGTCCTTACCGGAGCCGGGACGAGGATTCGATCGTAAAGGAATGCGAGGGGCTGGCCGCCGACGGCGTCAGAGAAATCAACGTGATCGCCCAGGACGTCACCCGCTACGGCGAGGATCTTCCCGGGAAAAGCCTTGCCTCGCTTCTCCGGCGCATCGCGGGGATCGACGGGATAGAATGGATCCGTCTTCACTATCTGTATCCCGAAAGGATCACCGACGAGCTGATCGAGGTGATCCGCACCGAAGACAAGATCGTGAAATACCTGGACATTCCCATCCAGCACGCAAGCGACAGGATCCTTCGCGCCATGAACCGCCGCAGCACGCAGGCCGAGCTCCGTTCTCTTTTCAGGAAGCTTCGCGAGAGGATCCCAGGCGTCGTGCTGCGCACCACCGTGATGGTGGGCTTCCCCGGCGAAACCGACGGGGATTTCGAGGAGCTCTGCGACTTCATGAAGGAGGTGCGCTTCGAGCGCGCCGGCGTCTTCGTTTTCTCCCCTCAGGAGGGCACGAAGGCGGCCTCTCTTCCCGATCCGGTGGAGGAGGAGACGGCGAATCACCGCCATGAGCTTCTTTCCGAGCTGCAGGACCGGATCATGAACGCCTATTACGATTCCCTGGTGGGCAAGACCTTCCGGGTCCTTTGCGAAGGATACGACCGCATCGCCGAAACCAGCTTCGGCCGGACCTACGCCGACTCTCCCGACATCGACGGCAAGGTCTTCTTCAAGGCCTCTCCCCGACCGCGCGACGGCGACTTTATCGATATCACGATAGATGAAAACTACGAAGGAGAGCTGTTCGGTTCTCCGGCGAAGGAGGCAGAGTCATGACGACGGCCAACAAAATCACCCTGGTGCGGGTCTTCCTGATCCCGGTCTTTCTCGTTCTGTGTCTTTGGGAATTTCCCTTTCACAACCTCGCGGCCGCGGCGGTCTTCGCCATTGCCTCGGTCACCGATTTCATCGACGGCTATATCGCGCGCAAATACAACCAGGTGACCACCCTCGGAAAGTTCGTCGATCCCCTGGCCGACAAGCTTCTGGTGATCTCCGCGTTCCTGATTTTCACGGCAGGCGGGATCATGCATCCGGTCTTCACCTTCATTATCGTGGGACGCGAGCTTGTGATCACCTCTCTTCGGATCCTGGCCATGGGCGAGGGCGTGGTGATGGCCGCCGGTCTTTCGGGAAAAATCAAGACCTTTACCCAGATGATCATCATTCTGCTCGTCCTTCTGCTTTCCGATCTGCTGCCCCTGGCGGCGCCGAACGCTGAGCTTTCCTGGGTCTTCACCGTGCTTTCGGCCCTGGCGGCGGCGGTGACGCTGTGGTCCGGGATCGATTACCTCTGGCGTTCCCGCGCCCTGATCATGAGGAGCAAATGACGTGCGGCTGATCCTTGCTTCGGCTTCGCCGAGAAGAAAAGCGCTTCTGGAGCAGATCGGCGTCCGGGATTTCGAGATCCGTCCTTCCGGCGCCGACGAATCGCCCGCGCCCGGTCTTTCCCCTGCCGAAACCGCGAGACGCCTCGCGATCCTGAAGGGTGAAACGGCGCGGAAAGAAAACCCCGGGGACGTCCTGGTTCTGGCCGCCGACACGGTGGTGGAGCTGGAGGGGCGGATCCTCGGCAAGCCCCGGACGGCGGAAGAAGCGGCGGAAATGCTTTCTCTTCTGTCCGGAAAGACTCATTCCGTGCATACCGGCCTCTTTCTCGCGGCGGGAGAAAAGGCGCTTTCCCACACGGAAAGCGTCCGGGTGACCTTCCGGGATCTCTCCCCCGGCGAGATCGCCGCCTACGTCGGAACCGGCGAGCCCATGGACAAGGCCGGCGCTTACGGGATCCAGGGCGGCGCGGCCGCCTTCGTTTCCCGGATCGAGGGGGATTATTCCGCGGTGGTGGGGCTCCCCGTTTGCCGTCTTTCCGAAATGCTCCGGGAATTCGGCGTCCCTCTTTTTGTCAAAAAAGAATCAGGAGGCAAGTCGTGAGATCGTTTTTTCGCAAAAAGCTTGTGATCGCGGTGCTCGTGGTCGTGAGCGTCGTGGTGATCCTGGGGGTGCTTTCGGCCTACAGCGTGGGGCGGGCATCTCCTGTAGCGAACGCCGCCTCTTTTATCACCTCCCCCTTTCAGAAGGCCTTTACCTGGGTGGCCGAGCGCGTAGGCAAGGCGATTTCCTACGTCACCGAATTCGACGCCCTGAAGCTGGAAAACGAGCAGTTGAAGGCCGAGCTTCTGGAGAAGGACGCCCTGATCCGCGAGGCGGAAAAATACCGCGACGAAAACGCCAAGCTGCGCGATCTTCTGAACATCACCCGTGAAAACGAAAAATACAGCATGCAGATGTGCGACATCATTGCCCGCAGCGACGGGGATTTCTCCCGCACCTTCACCATCAACAAGGGCAGCTCCTCCGGGATCGAGGTAGGCGACACCGTCATCGTCAGCGAAGGCTACGTGGGCACCGTGTGCGAGCTGGGGCTCAACTGGGCCAACGTGCAGACCGTGATCGACAGCGGCAATTCGCTCGGCGCGCAGAACGTGCGCACCAGCGAATCCATGATCTGCGAAGGCGATTTCGAGCTGATGAAAAAGGGCCGGCTGAAGCTTTCCTACGTCACGCTGGAGACGTCGCTTTTCGTGGGGGACGAGATCTGCACCTCCGGTCTGGGAGAAAACGTGCCCCAGGGCATCATGATCGGCGAGGTGGCGGCCATCTCCACCTCCCGGGACGGCTATTCCAAGATCGCGGAGATCACCCCGGCGGTAAATCTTGAGAAACTGACCGTGGTATTCGTCATCACCGATTTCCAAAAAGAGGGCTGACCATGGGCGAATGGAAACGGACGGCCGCAAAAATCGTCTTCCTGAGTCTTGTCACGATCCTGACCTTCAGCTTCTGGTCGGTATGCGCCGAAGGTCTCAGGGTCTTTTCCCTGCGCGCCGACGTCATGCCCTTCCTCGCGGCCTATATCGCGATCTTTTTCGGCAAGGAATGGGGCGCGGCCTACGGATGCTTCGCCGGCGTGCTTCTGGACACGGCGGCCGGCGGCACGATGGGGTTTTACACGGTATTTATGATGATCGGCGCGATCCTGGCGGGGCTCCTCAGCGAAAAATACTACCGTACGCATCCCGCGGCGTGTTTCCTTTCCGGCTTTTCTCTGTATCTGCTCCTGAATCTCATGCGCCTGCTTTTCTTCTTCGTGATCCCGGGAAAAGCGTCCTTTTTCGAGTTTTTCACCTATTTTCTGCCGGCGGGCCTCTATTCGTTCCTCTGGTCCGTGCCCGTCTATCTGATCCTCCGGCGCGCCTGGCGCCGTCTGGAAGAATAATGAAAGAAAGGAGCCGGCCGTGAAACCGACCACCGTCATTACCCGATTTCGTATCCTGGCGATCACCGGCGCCGTGCTCGGCATCCTTCTTGCCGTGATCCTCGCCCGGATGCAGTTTGCCGGCTCCGGAAAGGCCGGCGCGGAAGCGCCTCTGGCCATAGAGACCTCCACCTACAGCACCACGATATCCGCCATCCGCGGAGAGATCCTGGACCGCAACGGCATCCCTCTGATCTCCAACGAGCAGGTATATTCCATCCGCTTCAACCGCAGCATCTGGGACGGTCTTCGGCAGAACGAGGTGATCCTTTCGCTGATCAATCTGCTGAAAAGCAAGGGCGTGCCGCATAACGATTCGCTCCCCATCTCCAACGCCCCCTACGCTTATACCATCAGCTACGGTTCCACTCTTTCGGCGCGGAAAAACTTCGACGGCTACCTGGAAAAGAACGGGTGGTCTCCGGAGGACAAGGCGGCGAATGTCGTCGCGGCCATGTGTGAGAAATACCAGATCGATGAGAAGTACGCCGACACCGACAAGCGTCTGATCCTCGGCGTGCGGTACGAAATGGAACTGGGCGATTTCTCCGCCCTTTCTCCCTATACCTTCGCCACCGACGTGGGGATCGAGCTGATCTCGATCATCAAGGAAGAGAAGAACCGCTTCCCCGGCGTGGAGATCGTTCCCGAATCGGTCCGGGTCTTCAAGACCGACTACGACGCCCATATCCTCGGCCGCGTGGGCAAGATCTACCGGGAAGAATACGAAACGCTGGCTTCCCAGGGCTACAGCATGAACGCCATCGTCGGCAAGGACGGCGCGGAAAAGGCCTTCGAGCCCTATCTGCGCGGCACCGACGGTTCCCGCCGGACACGGATCGACGCTTACTACAACACGGTGGAGGTCCTGTCGGAAAAGGCGGCGAGCGCCGGAAACAACGTCATCCTGACCATCGATCAAAGCATCCAGGAGGCCACCGAGAACGCCTTGAAAAACCGGATCGAGGAGATCAAGCTCCTCTCCGAAACCGATCCGGAGACCTATCCGGAGGATATCGGCGGCGGCGCGGCCGTGATGATGAAGGTCGACACCGGCGAGGTCCTTTCCATGGCGAGCTATCCGACCTACAAGCTCGCCACCTTCTCCTCCGATTACGCTTCTCTGCTGGAGGATCCCCTGACGCCCATGGTGAACCGGGTGATCGGCGGCGCGTACCCGATCGGGTCGGTGTTCAAAATGGTCACCGCCGTGGCCGGTCTGGAGGAAGGGGTCATCACCCCCTCCACCATCATCACCGACGAGGGGCGTTATACCAAGTACCGCACCTTCCAGCCCATGTGCTGGATCTACCGGCAGTATCATCAGACCCACGGAGACGTCAACGTCTCCATGGCGCTCCGGGACTCCTGCAACTACTTCTTCTACGAGGTCTCCGACCAGCTCGGCATCGACACCCTGGACAAATGGGCGCAGGAATTCGGGCTCGGCATACGCACCGGGATCGAGCTTGCGGGCGAGATCAGCGGACAGCGCGCCAACGCCGAATCCAAGGCCAGGGTGGAAAAAACTCCCTGGGGGCCCGGCGACACGCTGACCGCTTCCATCGGTCAGTCCTATTCTCTCTTTACGCCGATCCAGGTCTGCGCTTATCTTTCGGCCGTCTGCAACGGCGGGCGCTATTACCGTCCGCATATCCTGAAGGACGTCGCCTCCTACGATTACGCGTCGGTCCTGGTCTCGGTGCAGCCCGAGCTTGTGAACACCATTCCCATGTCCCGGAGCACTTACGACGCGGTGATGGAGGGCATGCTGGACGCCGCCGAAAACGGCACGGCGGCCAAGGTCTTCGAAAACTATCCCCTGCGCGTGGGCGGCAAAACCGGTTCCTCTCAGGTCAGCTCCGGCACCTCCAACGGCGTGTTCGCGGCCTTCGCTCCCTTCGACAATCCGGAGGTGGCGGTTTTCGTCATCGTGGAACACGGCGGATCGGGCAGCAACATCGGCATCATCGCCCGCGAAATGTTCGACGCTTATTTCAAAATATCCAAAAACATCACCCCCGCCGGCGCCCAGAACAGCCTCGGCCGGTGAGAAAGGAGACCTTCATGC
The DNA here is from genome assembly GCA_017441705.1 of Clostridia bacterium. Taxonomy (GTDB): domain Bacteria; phylum Bacillota; class Clostridia; order Oscillospirales; family QAMX01; genus RUG11797. The sequence continues at coordinate 24,972 of JAFRWU010000078.1, forward strand.
CCAGCTTTTCCAGCGAAGTCAAGGATGAGCTCTGCCGTCATCCCATCAGAAAAAGCTGCTGCGCGGTGGCGGAGAGCTACGGGATCCTGCTGTTTTGTCATACCTTCTCCCGAAGCGAGATCCGGGTCGTCTCCTCTCACAAAGGCTTTGCCGAGCGCTGCGCCGCGCTGTTCCAGCGGGCTTTTCACGTCACCCCGGCGATCACCAGCGGGAAGGGCGGCCGCACCACTCTTCTTATCACCGACCGGGACGAGATCGGCAGGATCATGGTGAAATGCGGCTACGACGAAGCGGGTTTTGTGTCCCTGCATCTCAACGCGTGGCTTCTGGAAAAGGACTGCTGTCTGGCCTCCTTTCTGCGGGGCGTCTTCTTCTCCGGCGGCAGCATCGTGGCTCCCGAGAAAAAGTGCCATCTGGAGCTGACCTCCTCCCACGCGGCGCTGTGCCGCGAGATTTCGGCACTTCTCATGGAGCACGATCTGAAAAACGGCATTTCTCACCGCACCACCAGCACCGTGATCTACATCAAGGCCGGAGAAAGCATCGAGGATTTTCTGACCCTGTGCGGCGCGCCGCTTTCGGCCATGAAGCTGATGCAGGAGAAGATGCTCAAGGCGATCCGCAACAATATCAACCGGCAGAACAATTTTGCCGACGCCAATCTGGACAAGGCCATCGACGCCTCCTTCGGACAGCGGGAAGCCATCCGCCGCCTGCGGGAGACCGGACTTCTTCAGACTCTGGAGCCCGGGCTCCGGGAAGTCGCCCGTCTGCGGGAGGAGAATCCCGCGGCGTCGCTTGCGGAGCTCGCGCAGATGGCGGATATCAGCCGCTCGGGACTCTATCACCGGCTTCGCAAGCTCTGTGAGCTTGCCGGCGCAGGCTCCTCAAAAAAAGGTTGACAAATCGGAAAAGCCGTGCTATTATAGTAAAGCGCTTTTTGAGGGGAGTCCGCCTCCCCCATCGCCTTGCTGACATACGCGGGTGTAGTTCAATGGTAGAACATCAGCCTTCCAAGCTGATTGCGTGGGTTCGATTCCCATCACCCGCTCCACGGCTCCTCTCCCAAATAAGCGCCTGTAGCTCAGCTGGATAGAGCAACTGCCTTCTAAGCAGTGGGTCAGGAGTTCGAGTCTCTTCAGGCGCGCCACGATATGGCGGGTATAGCTCAGTTGGCTAGAGCACCGGATTGTGGTTCCGGGCGTCGTCGGTTCGAGTCCGATTACCCGTCCCATCGAAGAAGAACCGATTTGCAAAAATCGGTTCTTCTTCACCCCCTTCCGATGGGATGTAGCCAAGGTGGTCAAGGCAACGGACTTTGACTCCGTCATCCGCAGGTTCGAGTCCTGCCATCCCAGCCAAAAAACGAACCTCGTTGTTTTGAAATAGAATCGATCCATTAGCTCAGTCGGCAGAGCACCTGCCTTTTAAGCAGGGTGTCCGCAGTTCGAATCTGCGATGGATCACCAGCAAAAAAACGCCTTTTGTCTACCGACAAAAGGCGTTTTTTTGAACGATGTGTTCCGCTCTCACGGAACGTGATGTTTGCTTCGCAAGTGATGTGCACTTCGTGCGTGATGTGCGCCTTCGGCGAGTTAAAAGCGGAACACATCACATCACTTTGCGGCACAGCCGCAATACATCACTGTTTGCAAAGCAAACTGCATCACTTGCGCCGTCGGCGCAAACATCACTTTACAATTCTGATCTCATTTGGTATTATAAACAAGAAGGAGGCGATACTGTGTCTGAATCAAAACTGCGTGATCTCTCTATGAATTTCTCAGTCCAAATCATAAATCTCGTCAAAGACCTGAAAGCAAAACACGAATCCGTTATTTCCAATCAGATTGGCCGTTCCGGTACCTCAATCGGCGCGAATATATACGAAGCGAATTATGCTCAGGGTAAAAAGGACTTTATCTCCAAGCTGGAAATTGCTCTATAAGAAGCAAGTGAGACCGGCTATTGGCTTGAGCTGCTGCATCGGACAGAATATATCAATGATACCGTTTTTACATCTTTGAACGATCAATGCACATCGATTCGTGTGATGCTGGTGGCCTCCTGCAGAACCGCCAAACAGAACCTTAAATCAAATTGACAAATCGGCGTTTGGAGGCGAACTATGCTTCAGGCGATTCACAAGATGATACATGAAATCGATTCAAGGGCAGACGGGCATGTTTACGGCGCGTGGTTATACGGAAGTGTGGTATTGGATGACTTTCAGCAGGGATGGAGCGATATTGATTTTGTTGCGCTGATTGACGGACCGGTTTCCGAAAGTCAGGCAGAAAAACTGCTGATGCTCAGGCAAGATATGCTTATAGCAGAGCCTGATAACCCGTATTACCGCTCTTTCGAGGGCATTATTGCAAATCTGTACGAATACCGCAGCCGATCCTTTCAAAGATTGGTCTATTGGGGAACGAGCGGGCAAAGGGTAACTGACCGATAT
>JAFRWU010000012.1 GCA_017441705.1 Clostridia bacterium
AGTCTTTTCACCGAGGAAGGATACGAGCCTTCAAGCATTTTTGAGATCTACGACCCCGCGAAGAGGGAACGCACGTATCTTCTGACGACCGACGGCCCGGCCGTGAGCTGCGACGTCCGGACGAATGAGGACGGGACGATCACGCTCATGGCGCTGCAGCAGGACTTTTACGGCGACCGGGCGCGCGGGCGGAACGGAGAAGTTGTCAGCGCCGCGGAGCGCGTGACGGCAAACGGCCTTCGCACGGTCGAGCGATACACGGAGCCCTTCCTCTATCCGCTCGGCTGTCCCTTCACCGTGGGCTCGGTGCTGGAGGAAAAGTATCTGAAAGAGGTGGAGCTGAAAAACGTCCGTCTCTCCGCCGACGAATCGCCGTATCTCTATCTCGCCTTCGGATGGAAGGGAAAGGACGGGGAAGCCGGACCGGTTCCCGCCGCGGAGATCACGGGCGGGGCGGGGGAGATCCGGGTGCTTCTGCCGGGGATCGGCCTGAACTCCGCCGTGGCCGGAGAACACAAGGTCGAGGCGAAGTCGGAGGACGACCCGGGATATCTCTTTTCCTGGAAGGTGGAGAAGACCGGGGAAGGGGTCCTTCTGACCGTCAGGACGGGCGAGGCGGTCACGCGCGCCGCGTGCTATTCCGTGGGCGTCCACGGCGGGAGCGAGCTTCTTCTCAGACCCGAAGCCCTCGGATACACCTACCCGGACCTTTCCTATCAGGACAGATAACGAAGAGATCTTGCCGGCCTCCCTCTCCCCGGAGAGAGAGGCCGCATGCATGGTACGATCCCGGGAAAAGCACAATCCCGGAAGCCTTCCCCGAAGGGGCCCCCGAAAGGCGGAAGCTTTTTGGGGAGAGGAGGCGCGGCGAGAGAAGCGGAAACGCCACGGTAAGACTCTGAACAAAGGAACGAAAACTCCCGCCGCGCCATTCGGCGCGGCGGGAGTTTGTATTTTGAAAGGGGTCATTTCTTCCCGGCGAACATCCCAAGGGCGTTTCCCAGAAGCGAGGAAAGCGCGTCGGAGGAATCGCTCTTCTCGCCCGAAAGAAGCCGCAGGGCTTCCTTTCGGGTCTCGCTGTCGGCGGCGCGGTAGGCCTCCACCAGCTTTTTCTCCGCCGCCGTCAGCTTGAATTCGCCCTCGGCGGAGGAGGTCTTTTTCACGCTTTTCGCCCCGGACTTTTGCCCGGAGGAGCCGGTTTTCGCCTTGCGGCCGGCCGCCTCCAGAAGGGATTTCTGGGTCACGCCGGTCGCCTTGGCGATCTTTTTGAGAAGGTCCTCGGAAAGCTCCTTTTCGCCGCGCTCCGCCTTGCCGACGTCCGACGCGGAAAGACCGCCGACCGCCTCGGCAAGCGCCTTCTGGGAAAGGCCCGCGCCCGTCCGGGCTTCCTTCAGAAGATCCCCGATCTTTTTTGCCATTGCCTTATCCTCCTTTGCCCGTCAGAAATGGATCTCTTCGCCGTCGGCGATGAGGTCGCGGGCGGAAAGACGGCCGATCTTTCCGCGATTGACCAGAAGCGGCATCTCCCCGCCGACAAGGTTCTCTGTTGTGATGTGATCCAGGACCAGATCGCGGATCTCGGCGTTTTCGTCCACATAGATCGTCTCCACCGTGTTTTCCTCTTCCCGGCGGTGAAGCTCGGAAATGCGGAGCGAGCCGATCAGGAGCCCCGACTGGATCCAGATCAGGGGGTAGACGTAGGTGCCTTTTTTGCCGTAGACGTCCAGCCGCGGCGCCTTGGAGGCGTAGATCCGGTCCAGCATGATCCCGTCGAAAAAGCCGTGGGAACGGGTGGGATAAAACCGGGAAATGCCGATGCAGTACTGAAAATACGTGCCATATACGTCGGAGATGTGAACGTTCGTGACCGGGTAATTGGCCGAAAGGAGGCGCACGGCGCTGTGGCATCCCTCGGCGTAGATCCCGCGGATCGTGATGTCCGAGATCGGCCCGGAGGTGGCTTCGTCGGCGTTCAGAGCTACCAGATCGTCGAAGCACGCGCCTTTCAGATCAAAGAGCTCGCCGAAACGGCATCCGCCGTCCAGATGGATCCCGTCCATGTTGGTGGCACGGGGATTGCCGTGGTTGTAATCGAACCGGATGTGATCGACCGTGAAATGGGTCACCGCGTCGAGCGTCGCCGCGTAGGTCACCGGATCCTTGAAGGTCATGGAGGACAGGCGCAGTCCATCCACCCGGAAAAACAGCATGATCATGCCGGTGTAGCTCTTTCCGCCCGGCTTGAAATCGCGGACCTCCATGGGATTCGGCGCCTGATTCCTGTTGTTGAAATTCCAGACGCCGCCCGTGACCTCGATGTTTTTCGAGGAATACTCGTCGGAAAAATCGTTGACGTAGTCCCAGAAGGGATTCGTCACCCGCTCCTTCCGGCCGGAAACGGTCTTGTTTTTCAGCATCAGGCAGTTGGATCCCGGCGCGAGCCGCACCTCCGCAAAGCGGGGAAGGACCAGCCGGAAATCGGAGGGAAGCTCCAGCGGACGGGAAATCAGATAACAGACCTCGGGGTCGGGAAGAGAAAGCTCGCGATGGGCTTCGTCGATGCGCTCCTGAATGGCCGCGGTGTCGTCGTGGACGCCGTCGCCCCAAAGAATGGTTTTCACAGACGGGACCTCCTTCAATCGGGTTTGACCGGGAAAACCGCAGGGGCTTCCGGGTCTTACGGACTCAGTATAGCAGACCGCGCTCCGCCGGTCAAGACGGGGAAGAAGCGAAAAAAGAATGGAAATTCCCGCCTCTCTGTGCTATGATAAAGAAAAGAGCGAAAACGACGCTGCGGTCTCGGGTCCGCGGAGAAAGGAAGCTTTCTTATGAGATGTCAATCGGAATGGAGCTACAAGCCCTACCTGCCCTACGACCGGTACGACGAAAGGACGAGGCCGTCCTTCCTGCGCGTCGCGCCGCGAGAAGACGGATGCGAGCTGGAATGGTGTGCGGAAAACGCCGGCCCTTATCGCACGTACGTCGCGCCGGAGGGGAACGAAGCCTGGGAAACGTTCGAAACGGCGGAGAAGACGATCCGCGTCGGAGGTCTGAAGCCTGATTTCGGATACAAGGCGTACGTGGAGGACGCGAAGGGCGAGAAGAGCGCCTGCTGCCTCTTCCGCACCGGCTCCTATCCCGGGACCGTGGTGAATTATCTGCATCCCCGCGACCTTCGCTACGCCTTTTCGGGGCGGCACACCTGCTCGCCTTCGATCGTGAGGCTTCCGGACGGGCGGCTTCTGGCGTCCATGGACATCTTCGACGGGAACGCTCCGCAGAATCTGACTCTGATCTATTGCTCGGACGACGACGGCAAAACCTGGCGGTATCTCACCGACGTGTTCCCCTGCTTCTGGGGCTCGCTTTTCGTGCACCGGGGAGAGCTCTATCTCATGGGGATGTCCACGGAATACGGCGATCTTCTGATCGGCAGGGGAGACAGGGACGGGAATTTCGGCACGCCGACGGTCCTGATGCGCGGCTCGGCGTCTCCCGGCGAGACCGGCCCGCACCGGGCGCCGATGCTGGTCCTGGAGGCGGAGGGCCGCCTTTGGACCACGGCCGAATACGGCGCATGGAGCAGGGGAAGGTTCGCCATGGGCGTCTTTTCCGCCGGCGCGGACGGAGATCTTCTGGATGCGGAGAACTGGCGCTGCAGCGGATTCCTTCCTTACGACCGCTCCTGGCCGAACGCATATCCGGCTCCCGGCGCCATCGAGGGCAATATCGTCCTCCGGCCGGACGGCAGCATGAAGGAGATCATGCGGGTGGGGGACGGCACCGGTCTGCTCCTCGGGATCGATAAAAACGATCCGGACAGGCCCCCGGGCTTCGAGAGATTCATACCGCTTCCCTTCGGACATTCGAAATTTGAGATCCGGCAGCATGCCTCCGGCAAATATATCGCGGTGGGCAACCGCCTGCCCCGGCGCACGGTGCTGTCGGTCTTCGCCTCCGACGATCTGGAAAACTGGGATCTTCTCGGCGACGTGGTCAACAAGGAGGAATATCCTCTGGACGAGGTGGGATTCCAGTATCCTTCCTTCCTGATCGAGGGGGACGAGCTGCTGCTTGCGGTGCGTTCCGGCTTCAACGGCGCGGAAAACTTCCACGACACCAATTACATCGGCTTTTTCCGCTTTTCTTTGAAGGGACTTTTATGATCAGTTTTCTGAACGATTACAGCGAGGGAGCGCATCCGGAGGTCCTCCGGGCGCTTTCCGAACACAATTTCATCTCCACGCCGGGCTACGGAGAGGACCCTGTCACCGAAGAGGCGCGTTCTCTTCTGCGAAAGGCGGCAGACTTGCCGGACGCGGAGATCCATTTTCTGGTGGGCGGCACGCAGACCAATTCCGCCTGTATCGCTTCGCTCCTGCGCCCCTGGGAGGGAGTGATCAGCGCCGAAACCGGTCACATTGCCCAGCATGAGACCGGCGCGGTGGAAGCCTCCGGCCATAAAGTCCTGACCCTTCCCGCGCCGGAGGGAAAGCTCCGGGCGGAGGACGTGCGGGAAGTGCTTGCGGCGCACAGGGCAAACGAGATCCGGGAACACACGGTGAAGCCCGGTATGATCTACGTTTCCGACCCCACCGAACTGGGAACGGTATACACGGGAGCCGAGCTTTCCGCCCTTCACGGGACGGCGAGGGAATTCGGGATCCCTCTCTATCTGGACGGGGCGCGCCTCGGCGCGGCGCTGGCGGCGAAGGGGAACGACATGACCCTTCCGGAAATCGCCAGGAACGTGGACGTCTTCACCGTGGGCGGCACCAAAAACGGCATGCTCTTCGGCGAAGCGCTGGTATTCTCCACGCCGGGATTCGTGCGGGATTTCCGGTATCTGGAAAAACAGCGCGGCGCGATGCTTGCCAAAGGATGGCTTCTCGGACTGCAGTTCCGGACGCTCTTCGCCGACGGGCTCTATTTCCGGCTGGCGGAAAAGGCGGTCCGGCTTGCCGAAAGGCTGAGCGCCGGGTTCCGGGAAAGCGGTTACGAGCTGTTCGTGGAAAGCCCCACCAATCAGGTCTTCGTCCTGCTGTCGGACGGGGAGGCCCGGTATCTGCGCGGGAAATATGCCTTTGAATTCTGGGAAAAAGCGGGAGAGGGGAAAAGCGTTTACCGTTTCGTGACCTCTTTTGCCCGTACGGAAGAAGAAATCGACGCTCTGCTCGGCGACGCCGCAGACGCAAAAACGCGCTCTGACGCGCAATAAGGAGAAGAGATATGTATCGCTACGAAACCCATCTGCATACCGTGGAATCCAGCGCCTGCGGCGTCACGCCGGGGAAGGAGTATCCCGCCATTTTCAAGGCGCGGGGATACGACGGTATTTTCATCACCGATCATTTTTTTCACGGAAACACACGCCCCGCCCGCGACCTTCCCTGGCCGGACTACGTGGCGGGATATATGAAGGGATATGAAGAAGCGAAAAAAGCCGGGGATGAGATCGGCTTCAAGGTCTTTTTCGGGATCGAGGAAAACTTTGAAGGCGACGAATATCTGATCTACGGCGTGGGAAAGGATTTCCTTCTGGCGCATCCGGAGATCCCGCGCTGGACCAGGGAGGAGATGCTTGCGGCCGTGCACGGGGCCGGAGGAGCCGTGATGCAGGCGCATCCCTTCCGGGACAGATTTTATATTTCACGGATCCATCTGCTTCTGGACGGCGTGGACGGGATCGAAGGGATCAACACCGCGAATACCGCGAACGACAATCTGGCGGCCCTATGCTACGCGGAGAAATTCGGGCTTCAGATCCTGGCGGGATCCGACACCCACGACAAGGCGCGGATCAGCGATATGAACGGCGGTATCCTTTACGATAAGCCCCTGGAATCTCCGGAGGATTTTGCGGAGCGCCTTCTGAGGAAGGAGAGCCCCAAGGTCTTTTATCCCGCGTCTCTCTTCGAGGGAATGGGCGGCGTCCGGATCAGGCTTCCGGCCGAGATCCGTCGGAACGGCGCGTGGGAGGAGCTTTCCCACGAGGAGATCGAGACCTGGATCCTTGCCGCAGACGCGGCGGCGGGCGGCGCGGAAGCCCAGCCCGCAGGGATCGCGGAGAAGATCCTCCGCAGAATCGGAGCCGTGGACTGAACTGTGCGAACAGGAAAACGACAGAACGGGAGGACCGGCGGAACGCCGGCTCTCCCGTTTTCCGCTCTGCGGCATACTCCGGGAAAGAGGCGCATAAGGTGAAGGGAACCCCTTTCCAAAGGAGGAGCCGCGGTATGCCGGTTTCATATAAAAACAAGCTTTTCACTCTGGCTCTGGTGCTTCTGGTGGCGCTCTTTGCCGTGATCAGCGCCTGGCTCGACCGGCGCGCGGCGGAGGAGACGGCGGCGTCCCCCGATCTGCCGGTCTATTCGGTGGAGCTCCCGGAGGGGGAAAAGAAGGCCGCTCTGACCTTCGACGCGGCCTGGGGCAACGAGGACACGAAAGATCTGATCGCCATTCTGGAGAGGTACGGGGTCAAGGCGACCTTTTTCGTGATCGGGAAATGGGCTGAAAAGTATCCGGATTCGGTCAGAGAGCTGGCGGAGGCCGGGCACGACGTGATGAATCACTCCTGGGATCACCCGCACTTTACCGCCCTTTCGGGGCCGGAGATGGTGAAAAACGCAGACCGCGCCTCCGACGAGGTCTATTCCCTCACCGGCGTTCGGCCGACGCTCTTCCGCGCGCCGTACGGGGATTACGACCGGGAGGTGGTCCGCACGATGCGCGCCGCGGGGTATCAGGTGATCCAGTGGGACGTGGACAGCCTGGATTGGAAGGATCTTTCGGCCGGGGAGATCACCGAGCGCGTCCTCTCCCGGGTAAAAAGCGGCTCCATCATTCTCTTTCACAACGCGGCGAAGCATACGCCGGAGGCGCTGCCCGGGATCATCGAGGCTCTGAAAAAGGAAGGATACGAGCTGGTCAAGGTCAACGATATGATCTACAAATCCGGCTATACCGTCGATCACCGGGGACGGCAGATCCCCCTGGAAAGCGCCTGACGCGATGCGAACGAAGCCCCGCCCGGAAGAACCGGACGGGGCTTTTCTGCGTAAGAAGGGTCAGGTAAAGAGGGTGCAGCCGCTTTTTTTGTATGTCTCGATCTTCTGCCGGATCAGATCCTCCTCCACCGAGAAGTACTTCGCAAGGCACGGGACGCAGAAAAAGGAGGAGGCGCCGCGGTTGATCAGCTTTTTCGTCGCGCCGACGTCGTCCCGGGTGAGCGGGGCTCCGCAGACCTTGCAGCGCAGTTCTTCCATCGGAGGGATCAGCGGTCGACGACCCTGCAGCGCAGAAGCATTGAGGCGTGGGGAGCGAGCTCCGGCGTGCGGTAAATGCCGGTGAGCCTGCCGACTTCCTCATGCTTCCAGAGGTCGCGCATCAGAAGCGCCTTGCCGGAAGCCGCATTGATCCCGATGTCGCCGAGGGTCAGGGAAATGCGCCGCGGCGAATCGGTCATGTTGAAAAGTCCGACGGCGACGTCGCCGCCCTCCAGAAGCCGGCAGAGAACGATGGTGCCGTCGTTGTGCATGGCGTTGAGATAGAAGGGCTGACGGTAAGCTTCGTCCTGATCCACGGCGATGACTTCCCTGTTCAGAAGGATCTCGCGGCATTCGTCGTTGACCGTGCGGAGATCGCATCCCATCATCAGAGGGGAGCCGTAAAGGGCCCAGAAGGAGAAGTGGGTCCTGTATTCCTCGGTGGTGCAGCCGCCCAGGCCTACGTTGCCCTTGCCGTACATGCCGACAATCAGCATGTCCATGTCGTTGAAGCAGCCCTGTCCGTTGTACTGCCAGATGCCCGCCTGCTGCTCGATCAGGGACTTGACGCTGGCCCAGTTGTCCATGATGTCGCCGGTGGAGCGCCACATGTGCGCGCCGGTTTCCTTGATCCATTTGTGGGATTCGTCGGCGCCCCAGTTGCAGGCGGAGAAGAGGATGTCCCGTCCGCAGTTGGCCAGAGCCATGCCCATCCGGCGGTAGAGCTTGGGATCGTTTTCCTCCATGGGCTTGTAGCAGTTATCGTATTTCAGGAAGTCCACGCCCCATTCGGCGAAGGTGGCGGCGTCCAGAAATTCATGCTCGTAGGAGGCGGGGAAGCCCGCGCAGGTCAGGGAGCCGCAGCAGGAATACATGCCGAATTTCAGACCTTTGGCATGGACGTAGTCGGCCACGGCCTTCATGCCGTGGGGGAATTTTTCGGGATCGGGAACGATGCGTCCGTCCTCGCCGCGCTCGCGCAGCGACCAGCAGTCGTCGATCACGAGATACTCGTATCCGGCGTCCAGATACCCGTCGGCGACCATGCGGTCGGCAGTTTCGAAGATCAGCTTTTCATGGATGTCTGCGGCGAAGGTGTTCCAGGAATTCCAGCCCATGGGCGGTTTTCTGACGATCATAGGGATTCTCCTTTTTATCGTTTGATGGCGCGGGGGATCCCGCAGGTCTATTCTACCGCATTTGGGCGGAAAAGGGAAGGGGGTTTCTCTGAAAACACGGAAAGATCGTTTTCATCAGGCCACCAAAGCGTTTGCGTTCACCCGATCAGATGCCGACGGAACCGTTCGTCAAGTTCGATCTGATCATCCGGAGCGGAAAGGATGAAATTGAAACGGGAAAAGAGAACCCCGGCCTTCGCCGAAGGACGAAGGCCGGGGAGGAAGCGCAGCGTTTATTCCGGAAGGAAAGAGGGGTCGCCCGCGTCCTGGGGACGCAGCACCGCGCCGAGAGCGGGAAGCGTGCGGGAGCGGTAACGGCCGGGCTCCTTGATCGAAGTTCCGGAAAGGAGTCTGGCGGAAGCGACCGTATCGCCCTTTTTCAGCTTCATCACCTGGACGCCCTGACTGTCGCGGGTGGGCTTCGAGGAGAGGAGCGAGCTCTTCACCGAAAGAGCTCTGCCGGAGGCGGAAAAGAGAACGACCTCGGCCTCTCCGGTCAGCGCGATCACCGCCGCGAGGGGGGACTTCGCCGAATAGGCGCCGGTGAGCCGGCGGCGGTTGGTCTTGGTCTGGTAAGCGGAAAGATCCACCCGGGCCACCTTGCCGTTTTCAAAGACGAACAGGAGGAAGCCCTTGTAATCCAGAGGATCCACCATGGCGAAGGTCGACTCTCCGGGATCCATCCCCAGGGTCTGGGGCAGGAAGTCGCCGAGCAGGCTCGCCTTGCTGTCCTCGAAGGCGGAGACGGCGGTCTTGTAGACCTGCGCCTTGTCGGAGAAGACCAGAAGCTCGTTTTTGTTGTTGGATTCGAAAGAGGCGAGAAGCGAATCGCCCTCCTTGAATTTCTGCTCGCCGCTCATGCGCAGCGACTGCGGCGTGATCTTCTTGAAATAGCCGGAACGGCTGAGGAACAGGGTGCAGGGATAATCGGGCACTTCGCGGGAAAGCTCGGTCTTCTCCATCGTGTCCTCGTAAAGGATCTCGGTCATGCGGTCCTTGCCGTATTTCTTCGCCACGTCCTCCAGCTCTTTGATGATGATCTTCTGGATCTTCTTCTTGCTCCGGAGGATGTCTTCGGATTCGGCGATGTCCTTTTCCAGCTCCTCCAGCTCGGAGGTGCGCTTGAGGATGTATTCCTTGTTGATGTTGCGCAGACGGATATCGGCGATGTAGTTGGCCTGGACCTCGTCGATGCGGAAGCCGATCATCAGGTTGGGGATGACCTCGGCCTCCTCCTCGGTTTCGCGGATGATCCGGATGGCCTTGTCAATATCCAGAAGGATCTTTTCAAGGCCCTTGAGGAGATGCCTGCGCTCCTTCATTTTTTCCAGATTGAAATAGACTCTGCGCGCCACGCACTCGCTCCGCCAGGAGGTCCATTCGGTCAGGATCTCTCTGACGCCCATGATGCGGGGCGTGGAGGCGATCAGGACGTTGAAATTCGCGGGGAAGCTTTCCTCCAGCGGGGTGGAGGAGACGAGCAGCGACATCAGCTTGTCGGGATCGGCGCTTCTTTTCAGGTCGATGGTCAGCTTGAGGCCGGTTTTGTCGGTCTCGTCGCGCACGTCGTTGATCTCCTTGAGCCTGCCGGCCTTGAAAAGCTCCACGATCTTGTCCTTGATAGCCTCCACCGAGGTGGTGTAGGGGATCTCGGTGATTTCGATCAGGCTCTGCTTTTTGTCGTATTTCCACTTGGCGCGCAGCCGGAAGCTGCCCTTTCCGGTCTCGTAGATCTCGGAAAGCGCCTTTTTGTCGTAGATCAGATAGCCGCCGGTGGGGAAATCCGGCGCCTTCAGGGTGGAAAGGATGTCGTGATCGGGATCCTTGATCAGGGCGACGGTGGTTTCGCAGAGCTCTCTGAGATTGAAGGAGCAGATGCTGGAGGCCATGCCCACCGCGATGCCGGTGTTGGGCGAAAGCAGGATGTTGGGGAAGGTGGTGGGAAGCAGGGTCGGCTCCTTCATGGTGCCGTCGTAATTGTCCACGAAATCCACCGTATCCTCGTCGATATCCCGGAAAAGCTCGGCGCAGATGGGATCGAGCTTCGCCTCGGTATAGCGGGAGGCGGCGTAGGCCATGAAACGGGAATAGACCTTGCCGAAATTCCCCTTGGAATCCACCAGAGGGTGCAGGAGCGATTCGTTCCCGCGGGCCAGACGCACCATGGTTTCGTAGATGGCGGCGTCGCCGTGGGGATTCAGGCGCATGGTCTGACCGACGATGTTGGCCGATTTGGTGCGCGGACCGGTGAGAAGGCCCATCTTGTACATGGTGTAAAGAAGCTTGCGGTGCGCCGGCTTCAGCCCGTCGATCTCGGGGATCGAGCGGGACACGATCACCGACATGGCGTAGGGCATGAAGTTTTCTTCCAGCACCGAGGTGATCTTTATGTCCTGCGTTTTCTGCGGCATGCTCTCTCCCTCCTCTCAGCTGATGTCGGCCAGGTCGATGAACCTTGCGCCGTTTTCGGTGATATAGTCGCGCCGCCCCGCAAGATTGTCCCCCAGGAAGAGGTCGAAGGCCTCCACCGTGGGCTCCGCGTCCTCGGGCACCACGCGGATCAGACGGCGGGTCTCGGGGTTCATGGTGGTCTGCCACATCATTTCGGGCTCGTTTTCGCCGAGGCCCTTGGAGCGTTGGATGGTGTAGCGCTTGCCCTCCAGCTTTTCAAGGATCTGCGCCTTTTCGGCTTCGGTGTAGGCGAAGAGGTTTTCCTCCTCCTTTTTGCCGCGCACCACGATCTCGTAAAGCGGAGATTCGGCGATATAGACGTATCCCTTTTCGATCAGGGTAGGCATCAGACGGTAGAACATCGCCAGGATCAGCGTGCGGATGTGATAGCCGTCCACGTCGGCGTCGGTGCAGATGATGATCTTGTTCCAGCGCAGAAGGTTCAGATCGAAGGAAATCATTTCCTTGGCCTTGGTCTTCACCTCGACGCCGCAGCCGACGACCTTGATCAGGTCGGTGATGATCTCGCTTTTGAAGATGCGCTCGTATTCGGCTTTCATGCAGTTGAAGATCTTGCCGCGCACCGGGATGATGGCCTGAAAATCCGAATCGCGCCCCTGCTTGCAGGCGCCGAGGGCCGAATCGCCCTCCACGATGTAAAGCTCGCGCTTTTCGGGATCCTTGCTCCGGCAATCGACGAATTTTTCCACCCGGTCGGCGATGCCCATCTCCCCGGTGAGCTTCTTCTTGATGTTCAGACGGGTGCGCTCGGCGGTCTCTCGGCTCCTCTTGTTCAGAAGCACCTGATCGCAGGCGCGGTCGGCCTCGGCCTTGTTTTCGATGAAGTAGATCTCCAGCTCGCTTTTGAAGAAGGCGGTCATGGCCTCCTGGATAAAGCGGTTGGTGATGGCCTTTTTGGTCTGGTTCTCGTAGCTGGTGTTGGTGGAGAAGGTGTTGGTCACCAAAGCCAGACAGTCAGCCACGTCGGGGAAGGTGATCTTCGCCTCGTTTTTGGTATACTTGCCGCTCTGGCGCAGATACTGGTCGAAGGCCGAAACGAAGGCCGACCGCACGGCCTTGTCGGGCGCGCCGCCGTGCTCCAGCCAGGAGGAATTGTGCATGTATTCCAGAAAGGGCGTGTTTTTGGTGAAGCAGAAGGCGGCAGAAAGGCGCACCTTGTATTCGGGCTTGTCCTCCCGGTCGCGGCCGCGCCGCTCGCCCTCGATATAACGCACCGAGGTGATGGCGTCGTCGCCCGCGGCCAGAGTCACGTAGGTTTCGATGCCCTTTTCGTAATAGAACTCCTCGGTCTCGAACCGGTTCTTTTCCGTCTCGTTGTGCAGAACGAATTTCAGCCCCGCGTTGGCGGCCGCCTGACGGCGGAGGGTCTCCCGGTAGTATTCCAGGGGGATGTCGATGTCGGTGAAGACCTCGATGTCCGGCCGCCAGTGATGGACCGTGCCGGTGAGCTTCCCCGCGTAGGGCTCCTTGAGCATGCCCTCCTTGCCTTTGACGGCGTTTTTGCCCTTCTTGAAATGAAGGGTATAAAGGAAACCGTCGCGCCGGCTTTCCACGTCCATGAATTCCGAGGAATACTGCGTGGCGCAGGAGCCCAGCCCGTTGAGACCGAGAGAGTATTCGTATCCCTCGCCCGACAGGGTGTTGTATTTGCCGCCGGCGTAAAGCTCGCAGTAGACCAGCTCCCAGTTGTACTTTTTCTCGTTGGGATTCCAGTCCACCGGCACGCCGCGGCCGCGATCCTCCACGCGGATGGATTTGTCCAGATACCGGGTCACGTCGATGACCGAGCCGTAGCCCTCGCGGGCCTCGTCCACCGAGTTCGAGAGGATCTCGAAAAACGCGTGCTCGCATCCGTCGAGGCCGTCGGAGCCGAAGATGACGCCGGGGCGCTTGCGGACGCGATCGGCGCCCTTCAGGGCGACGATGCTCTCGTTGCCGTATTCCGCGCCCTTCGGCGCGGGTTCCTTATTCTGAGCCATTCCGGCCCTCCTTGCTGATCGAACGGGGCGCCCGCCGGGACGTCCGCGCCGTTTTTACCCACAACAGGTCGTTTCAATCTGTTATACTATATACCAAATATGGGATTTTGTCAAATCGTCTGACAAAACGTACGGGCCGGGCGCCGCCGGCGCTTCTTTTCGCGTGGAGCGCCCGCCCGGAAGGAGAGAGGAAAGGGAGGCGAAAAGCCCCGATTTTCCCGCGCGGCGCTTGACAATTTCCGCGCCGGAGGATATACTTTCAAAGGATAAAGACCGCTTCGGGAGAGGGATTATGTGGTTTACGGTATTCATTCAGGCGGTGGGGATCGTCGCCATGGCGATCAACACCCTTTCTTACCAGCGGCCGACTCAGAAGGGGATCCTCAGGATGCAGCTGGTCAGCTCACTCCTGTTCGGATTTCACTTCGGTGCGATCGGCGCGATCACCGGAAGCATCCTCAACGGGATCGGCGCCTGCCGCGCCGTGGTGTACGGCAACCGGGACAAGAAATGGGCCAGAGGCCGGTGGTGGCTCCCGTTTTTCATCACGCTGTATCTCACCGCGTACGTCCTGACCTTCACGGTTTTCGGGAAGGAAGCCACGCCGTGGAATCTGGCGCTGGAGTTCCTGCCGGTGATGGGCATGACCGTCAGCAATATCTCCTTCCTTCTGGACAATGAAAAAAAGCTCCGGGCGCTGGCGCTGATCAATTCGCCGCTCTGGATGGTCTACAACGGCATAAACCGGTCCATCGGAGGCACCGTCACCGAAATCATATCGCTGATTTCGGTCGTCATCGCCATCATTCGCTTCGATATCAGAAAGGGCGGGAAGAAGACCGCCGGAGAAGAGGAGAAAGAAAAATGAATCATCCGGAATACTCCTTTGCCGAAGGCTTCCTCAGGGAAACGGGAACGATCTCCGAAAAAATCGCCGCGGGGCTCCTCACGGCTGCGGCGGGGATGCCTTTGGATTTCACACAGAACGGCCTTTTCGCATCGGCCGAGATGCGGCTGCTCCCGGTGACGACCAAGTTCGACGCCGGCCTCATCGTCGATCATGAACGCGTGCCGGAGGAATTGCGGAGAGAGCTGGCTCCCTGGGAGACCGGGCGCCTGATCGACGCCACCCGCACCGACGAGGAGAGAAAGGCGGAGAGGGAAAAGCTCTGCTGGGGCGGCGGCTGGGGCGGACACGCCAATCCCGCCTACGATATGCTCCTGAGCCTCGGCACCGCGGGACTCAGGGAGCGGATCGCGCTTTACGAAAAGCTCAATCCCGGAAGGGAAGTCTTTTATCGCGGACTGAAGACGGCTCTGGACGCGCTGGACCTTCTCGCCGCCCGCGCTTCGCGCGAAGCGGCGGAGAAAGCCGAAGAGGCGGAGGGAGAGGAAAAGGAGAATCTCCTGCGGCTTTCCCGGGCGCTTGCCCGCGCGCCGAAGCTTCCGGCCGGGGACTTCCATGAGGCGGCCGCGGCCTTCTGGCTGGTCTTTACCTTCGACGGCATCGATTCTCCCGGCAGATTCGACCAATTCATGTTCCCGGCGTATCAAAGAAGCGATCCCGGGGACGCGCGGCGCGTGATGAAAGCCCTGTGGGAGGAGTTTTACCGCACCCGCACCTGGAACCTCTGCCTTTCGGGCAGCGATGAAAACTGGTGCGACGAAACGAACGACCTGACCTATATGATCCTGGAGATCGCGGCGGAGGCGAAATACAACACGCCGAACGTCACTCTCCGCGTCCACAGGAACACTCCCGACAAGCTCTATAAGGCGGCGGCGAAGACGCTGGCCACCGGGATCGGCATGCCCGCGCTCT
Organism: Clostridia bacterium; assembly: GCA_017441705.1. GTDB lineage: Bacteria > Bacillota > Clostridia > Oscillospirales > QAMX01 > RUG11797. The sequence goes on from JAFRWU010000012.1 coordinate 14,717, forward strand.
ACAACGACGAGACCGTGGTGCCGGCGCTGGAAGCCCTGGGGATCCCCGCGGTGGATGCGCACCGGTACTGCATGAACGGGTGCAACCAGATCGATATCATGGGGAAATCCCACATGGGTCTGGAGGACGGAGAGGTTTCTCTGATCAAATGCCTGGAACTGGCGCTCTGCGGCGGGAAAAGCCTTCTCACCGGAGAGAGGCTCGGCCCGGAAACGCCTTTGAGCTTTGAAAACTTCGACGAGGTGATGGACGCCTACAAGAAGCAGGTGGAGCACGCGTCCGATCTTGCGATCGCCATGGCCAACAAGGCGCAGGAGGTGCGCGGGCTCCGCGCCCCCAATCCGCTGCGCTCCAATCTGATCATGGGATGCGTGGAAAAAGGCGCCGATTACCGGGCGGGCGGCCCGCTCTACAATCACGGCCAGATCCTGACCGAGGGGCTCGCCGACGCGGCCGACGCCCTGGCGGCCATCCGGCATCTGGTGTTTGAGAAAAAAGAGATCTCCATGGAGCGCCTGCTCCGGGCGATCCGCACCGATTTCGAGGGCGAGGAAGTCCTCCGGCAGAAGCTCCGCTCCGACGTGAAGTTCGGCAACGACGACGACCGTACGGATCTGGTCGCCGGGGAGATTTACGAGCATTTCTTCCGGTATCTCCTCACCAAGCGCACCTGGCGCGGCGGGATCTACGGCGGCGGACTTTCCACCTTCAACCGCACCGCCGCTTACGGCTCCCAGACCGGCGCCTCGGCCAATGGGCGGAAAAACCGGGATCCTCTCCTGGCCGACAGCCTCGGCGCCGAACCGGGCTGCGACGTAAAGGGACCCACCGCCGCGCTGCTCTCGGCCGCGAAATACGACCAGACGCTGGCGAAGAGCGGCCTGGTCATGAACATCAAATTCGACAAATCGCTTTTCGTCACCGAGCGCGGAGAGGAGAATTTCATTCGCCTCTGGAAGACCTATTTTGAAAAGGGAGGCCAGCAGCTTTCGGTGAACGTGGTTTCCCGCGACGAGCTTCTGGACGCGAAGGAGCATCCGGAGCTGCACCGGGATCTGATCGTCCGGGTGGGCGGCTTCTCCGAGTATTTCTGGAAGCTGCCGGAAGAGCTGCAGGACAACGTCATCGAAAGAAGCTCCTTCGCGGTGTAAGCCTTCCCCGCGCCGCAAGGCGGGATACGAAACAAAGGAAAGGAGGGGACGCGCGTGAAAAGAAAGAAGAGACTGAGCCTGACCGTGGAGGGCGGGATCCTTTTCGGCATCCTGATGCTGGTGGCGGCGATCGCCCTGATCGTAGCCCTGCTTTCCGACCCGCCCGGCCCCTCGTACGAAAGAGACACGGGTTCCGGCAAGGTCTGGGCGGAGGTCTTGACCGACGCGGACTACGCGCGGCTCGGAAGGCTCCCGGAAACCGGAGGAGAGCCGTAAGGACGGTTTGTATTCGAAAAAGAAAGAGCGGGACGGCGCGCCGTCCCGCCCGCCGCATCGACCCGGCGGCGATTTAACCTGTCGATAAAAAAGGAGTGTCCCATGTCTCCGGATACGAGTAATCGCACGGCTCTTCCCTCGGTCGCGTCCCTCGCGGTGCCCATCGCCGTGGAGACGCTTCTGCGCAATCTCATCAACACCATGAACGTCTTTCTGCTCTCGGGCTATTCGGACGAGGCGGCGTCGGGGGTGGGGGTCGCCAACCAGGTCATCAACATCGTTCTGATGTTCTGCATGTCCCTTTCGATCGGCGCGGGAGTGATCATCAATCACGATCTCGGCGCCGGGAGACGGGACAAAGCGTCGGTCTCGGTCATGAACTCGCTTTCGGTGGGCTTCCTGTTCGGGGCGGGAGTGAGCCTGCTCCTTTTCCTGATCGCACGGCCGCTGATGACCGGCGTCGGCCTCACCGGAAAGGTCTACGGCTACGCCGTGGAGTATCTGACCACGGCCGGACTCAGCTCGGTGTTTATCGCGCTTTCCCAGGTGCTTTCCACCATCTTCCGCTCTTACAAAAACGCGCGGTTTTCCATGTTCGTGATCACGGGAGCGAACGCGCTGAACCTTTTGTGCACCTATCTTGCGATCCGGTTCGAGGGGAGCCTGCCCTTCGACGCGGTGACCGGCGTCGGCCTGGCCAAGCTGATCTGCGAGGGGATCGGCGTTCTGATCCTGACCCTCTTCATGATCCGGTTCGGCTACGGGTTTTCCCTGAAAAACGCCGTCAGGTTCGACGGGAAACGGGTAAAGGAGCTTTTCGCGGTAGGAGCCTCCTCCTCGGCGGAAAGCCTTTCCTACAACATCGGCACCCTTCTGACCACCGGCTTCATCGCCCGCTCCAGCCTCGGGAGCCTGGCTCTTTCGGCCAAGGTCTACGTGGCCACCGTCAATCCCTACGAGCAGGTCGTCGGCGCCTCCGTCGGACAGGCGGGACAGATCATCGCCGGAAAGCTGATCGGAGCGGAGGAATACGACGAGGCGCAGAAAAGGATCCGCTCTCTCTGGAAATACCTGGTGTTCTTCAACCTCGCCGGCTCGCTTCTGCTCTTTGCGTTCCATAAGCCCATCATCGGGCTGTTTACGGACGATCCCGCCGTGATCGCCATGACCACGCCGCTGTTCCTTCTGGAGATCGTCATCAACTTCTCCCGTACGCTGAATCATTGCTTCAACGGAGGGAACCGCGCGGCGGGCTACGTGCTCTGGCCCGCGATCGTGGCGCTGGTCTCGCTCTGGACCATCTACGTGGGATGCGGATATCTCTTCTGCAACGTGCTGGGTCTCGGCATCACCGGCATCTGGATCGCCATGGCCACCGACGAAACGGTGCGAGGACTCTTCACCTCCGGGACGTGGATGCTGAAAAAATGGCAGAAAAAATACCGCTCCTCCCCGGGGAAGAGCGGCGGGGATCAGGCTTTGGGCTCCTGATCCCGGTAATCCTTCATGAAATCACGGATGATCCGGTCGGCCTCCTCGTCGCTGATCTCTCCGGGGGAGATCCCGTGGCTTTTGGCGGCGCGGATCAGACGCCACAGGAAAAAGGCCGAGGCGGCAAGAACGCCGAGGCACAGAAGAAGATACGCCCACCAGGAGATCCCGCTTCCGCGGGAAAGGGTCAGAGCGGCGTAAAGATAAGCGCCTGAGGAAACGAAGGACAGGATACGCAGATATTCCGAAAGGGCCTCCCGCGCCTCCGGAAGAGCGGAGGAGGGAAGCGGCAGTTTCAGATCGAGTCTGCGAGCCCTGAGCGACGCGAAAAAAAGACAGAGCCACAAGACCGCGGAGATGACGGGCAGATAGAGGAGCATCGGCTTTCCGACGCCGTTTTCCAGGACGTCGGGAAGCGCAGCGTAGCGGGACAGGGTCAGGATCAGTCCCAGAAGGGTCATGCCCGCCGCGAGGATGAGGGCGGCCTGACCGGGTATCCGTTTACGCATCGTCTCCGCTCCTTTCCAGGCGCTCGAGCTTTTCCGCCCGGCGCAGCGCGCCGGTGATTTCGTCCAGATCGCCGTTCAGGACCGAATCCAGCCGGTAAAGGGTCAGATTGATCCGGTGATCGGTGACCCGGCTCTGGGGGTAATTGTAGGTGCGGATCCGCTCGCTCCGATCCCCGGTTCCCACCTGGCTTTTGCGCTCGGAGGAGATCTCGGCCTCCTTTTCGGCCCGCGCGCGGTCCAGGAGACGGGACCGGAGGATCTTCATGGCGCGGTCCTTGTTTTTATACTGGCTCCGCTCGTCCTGACATTCCACCACCATTCCGGTGGGCAGATGGGTGATGCGGATGGCCGATTCGGTTTTGTTCACGTGCTGACCGCCCGCTCCGCTGGAGCGGAAGGTGTCGATCTGCAGATCGGCGGGATCGATCGCCACGTCCACCTCTTTGGCTTCGGGCAGCACCGCCACCGTCACGGTGGAGGTGTGGATCCGCCCGCCGGATTCGGTTTCGGGCACTCTCTGCACCCGGTGGACGCCGCTTTCGTATTTCAGATGCGCGAAAGCGTCTTCCCCTTCCACCAGGAAGGAGACCTCTTTCAGACCGCCGAGCTCGGTTTCGTTCCGGCTCAGGGTTTCGAATCTCCACCCCTTCCGGTCGGCGTACATGCCGTACATCCGGAACAGGACGGCGGCAAAAAGAGCCGCCTCGGCGCCGCCTGCGCCGCCGCGGATCTCCATGATGACGTTTCTCCCGTCGTCCGGATCCTTCGGCAGGAGAAGCGCGTGCAGCTCCTCCTCGAGCTCTCTGATCTCGGCGCGGGCGCTTTCCCGCTCCTCGGAGGCGAGGGAACGGATCTCCTCGTCGCCGTCCTCCAGAAGCAGAGAAGCCTCCGCCGCCTTCTTTTCGGCGGCGAGCAGCCTGCGGCAGACCTCCGCGGCGGGGGCGAGCTCCTTCTGTTCCCGGAGGAGCTTCGCCGACAGAGCCGGATCCCGGAAAACCTCGGGGGAGGAAAGCCGGCGTTCCAGCTCCCGGAAGCGCAGCTCCACGTCTCTGATCTTGTCCTGCATCCTCAGCGGGTCCTTTCGGCGCCGTCGATGAAGGCGACGGTGCGCTCTATGGAGGTGCGGGCCGCCTCTCCCAGAGGCTTGCCCGCGTTGCGATGATCGAAGCTCAGGCAGAAGGCGTCGGCGTCGTCGCGCAGCGTTTCGGCGTAGCGGCGGGAGACCGGCAGGATTTCGGTCAGGAATTCCTGAAACGCCTTTTTGCCGAGAAGCTTCGCTTCGGCTGCCGCAACGAAGCGGGTGAGATGCGGCAGACAGTAGTATTCCTGCTCCGCCGCGAGCTCCCTGAACGCGGGATCGACCTTCCACATGTGAACGGCGTTGGTATAGAAATGCTTCATGACGTTTTCCACGTGATCGCAGACGTAGCAGGTGGAGGAGCTCTTCCGGAGCATGTCGGCGTATTTCGCGGGATTCATGCGGGGATTCGCGAACGCCTTGCCGGAGACGAAGTCCTCCGACAGGACGGTGTGCAGGAGCTCTTCGACGTGCGTCGTGGTCATCAACCCCAGAGACAGACGGTTTTTCATATGACGGAGCCCGTTATAATGCTTTTCGCAGAAGCCGAGCTCGTTGGAACGGGCCCGCTCGTGCGGGGTCATCATCGCGCCGCCCAGGGCATAATCCAGAGACTGCTCCTCGGTGATGCGGTAGAGCCGGCAGAAGGGGCAGCCGTCCTTTTCCCGGAAGGCTTCGTTGATGGGGATGGTGTAGATCGTCTCTTTCATGGGATCGACTTCCTTTTATCAATCTGACGCCCGGACACTCAGACGCCGCGGTCCCGGCGGGGCCGCCCGATTTTGTTTTATTATATCATACATCGCCGGCCGATTCAAGCGCGGGGGGGGGGGGACCGCCCGGCGCAGGCCCCGAAGGAGAGAAAACGCATGGATCAACTCGTATTCTTCACCCGGGAGGACGCCTGGTCCTTCGCCATGGGGGAACTCGGAGCGCTCTCCGGCATCCGCGCGGCGCCGCTCGCGCCCGGCGCGGGGATCCTTTCGGGACAGGGAGATCTCGCTCTGCAGGTAAACGGGATCAGGCCGCTGTTTATCCGGCATATCCACCCGGTGCAGACGCACCTTGAGAAAGAGGAGGAGCTTCCCAAGGCTGCGGGCGAGCTGACCGCTTCTTTCGAAGGCGCGCGGATCGCCGTGCACGCGGTCGACCTCACCGGAGAAAGACGGGAAGGAGCGCTGCTCCGCCTTCTTCTGGAAAGCCCCGCTCTCGCGCGGTTTCTCTGCGGTCCCGAGGCGGATTTCGTCCTTTCGGTCACGCGGGCGCAAAGTGGCTTTTATCTGGGCTTTTCGGAAAGCCGGACGATGCTTTCGCCCCGCGCGGGCGGGATATACCGCTACGCCATGACGCCGGAGACGATCAGCCGTGCGGCCTTCAAGCTGACCGAGGTCTTCGACCGGATCCCCCTTGCGCTCCCGGATTCCTTTGAGGCGCTGGACCTCGGCGCGGCGCCCGGCGGCTGGACACGCGTGCTTCTGGAGCGCGGGGCGCGGGTCACGGCGGTGGACCCCGCGGAGCTGGATCCCCGGGTGGAATCCGACGGCCGGGTCCTCCATTACCGCGGACTTTCCCAGGAATACCTGAAGGAAGCGGGCGGGAAAACGTTCGATCTTCTGGTCAACGACATGCGCATGGACGCCTTCGAAAGCGTGCGGGTCACCCGGGAAGCCCTTCCGCTTCTGAAAAGCGGCGGAGCTCTGGTGATCACCCTGAAGCTCCCCGAAAAGGGGAGCCTGAAAAAAGCGCGGGAGGCGCTTTCGCGCCTCGGCGAAGAGACCCGGATCCTTTTTGCGCGCCAGCTTTATCACAACCGGTCGGAGATCACCTGCGTCGCCGAAAAACCGTGACCGGAGAAGGGAGAGGCCTCTTGACAAGAACCGTTCTGATCGGGAAAGTGCGGGTGGAAGGCTATGCGGCCCTCGCGCCGATGGCCGGATTCGGAGACGCGGCCTTCCGCAGCGTCTGCCGGGAGGAGGGAGCGGCCTTCACCGTTTCCGAAATGGTGTCGGCCAAAGGCCTCGTATACGGCGGCTCGGCGGAAAAGATGCGGGAGCTGATGACGCCCTTTCCGAATGAAAGCCCTTACGCCGTGCAGCTCTTCGGCAGCGATCCCGCGATCCTGGCGGAAGGGGCGCGGATCGCCTGCGACGCGGTGAAGCCCGATATGATCGATCTCAATATGGGATGTCCGGTGCCGAAGGTGGTCTTGAACGGCGAAGGCTCCGCACTGATGAAGGACCCCCGGAGGATCGAAGAGATCGTCCGGGCGGTATCCGGCGCAGTGCCGTGCCCGGTTACGGTGAAGATGCGGCTCGGCTGGGACGGGAGTTCGGTGAACGCTGCGGAGTGCGCGAGGGCGGCGGAGGCGGCCGGCGCGGCCTTCCTGACGGTGCACGGGCGCACCCGCGACGCCTTTTATACGGGAAAGGCCGATCCCCGGGCGATCGGAGAAGTGGTCGGGGCGGTGACGATCCCGGTGGCGGCCAACGGCGACGTCTTTTCCGGCAGAGACGCAAAGAGACTCTATGAGGAGACCGGCGCGGCGCTGGTGGCCGTGGGACGCGGCGCTCTGGGAAATCCTTTTATCTTCCGCGAGATCGAAGCCGTGATGGAAAACAGGGAGTTTACTTCTCCCTCGATTCATGATAAAATGGATTTATTGAAGAAACAGGTCGAACGCGCTGTGGCCCGCAAGGGAGAGTATATCGCCATGCGCGAGGCGCGTCCGCACGCCATGTACGCCGTCAAAGGCCTGCGCGGCGCCTCCCGGCTGAAGGAAGAGGCGGCGCGGATGGAAACGACGGAGGATCTGGAACGTTTCGCGGAAAAGGTCGTTTCTCTCTGAAAAGAGGGAGGGATGAAGAAGCCGAAAGGGGGGAAAACGGAGGATGGAGAAAAACGAAGAACAGCTTGTCGCCAGGATCAAAGCGGGCGACGAGACAGCCTTCGCCCGGCTGATGGAAGAAAACCAGAAGATGGTCTTCAACGTGGCCCTGCGGTACACCAGAAACTACGACGACGCATCCGACGTTTCCCAGGAGGCGTTCATCAAGGCCTACCGGTCGATCGACAGCTTCAAGGGGGAATCGAAGCTTTCCACCTGGCTTTACCGGATCACGGTGAACGTATGCCTGGATTTTGCGCGGAAAAACCGGCTTCACATGCAGAGCATTCAGGATATGGCGGCGGAAAACGAGGACGGAGAGCCCTTCGAGCTGCCGATCCCCGACACCACCTACGATCCCGGCGCTCTGGCGGAAAAGAAAGAACTCAGGGAAACGATCCTTTCGGCCGTAGACTCCCTGCCCGCCGCGTCCCGGGAGATCGTGGTGATGCGGGACATCAACGGCATGAGCTACAATGAAATCGCCGAAGCCCTGCACATCGAGTTGGGCACGGTCCGGTCGCGGCTGGCGCGCGCGCGGATCCGGTTGCGCAACAAGCTTGTAAAAATGATCTGAGAAAACTGCGAAAAACGGGAACCAACGCCGTTTTTTTCGCCTCATACATGCGAAATCGAAAGAAAGGAGGCCTGTGCGTGGAAGAAACGAAAAGAGCCGGGATCTGCCGGGAATTCATCCTGATCATGCAGGCGTCGCTGGACGGCGCTGCGCCGGTCGAAGAAGAAAAGGCTCTGGAAAGTCACCTGGAACACTGCGGGGACTGCCGGAAGCTCTATCACGAGCTGAAGCAGATCCGGGAAGCCGTTTCCTGCGTCGCCGCAGAACCTCCCTCCGATCTGGGAGAACGGGTCATGGCCCGCCTGCAGGAGGAAAACCGCAGGCTTTCGGTGGAAAAGGTCCGCAAGAGCAAGAACCGCAAGAGGATCACGGGCTTCGTTCTCGGCGCCGCGGCCCTTCTGGCCCTGGCCTTCGTCGGCGTCGAAAAGCTCGGCCTTCTTTCCATGCAGGGCCGCACGGCGGACAGCGCCGTGAAAGAAAGTCTCGTGGAGACCTCCCACGCCTACGAATACGACGCCGTCGCCATGCCGGAAGCGGATTCGGCGGTTGAGTACCGGAACGAAAGCGATGCCGAAGAGTCCGGCACCAAAGGAATAGCCTATCCGGCGAAGGACGGCGAGTCCGAATCGGAAACCGATCTGAACCGGTGGGATATCGCGCAGGGGGTCATGAGGATCGTCAAGGAGGCGGGGATCAAAGGCCTCTACGGCGAAGTCGTTTTCGCGCACGTGGAAAAACACCCCGATGCGGTCCCGCTGGCAACGTCGCAGGACGGCGCCTGCGCCTTTTACGCGATCGACGATTTTGCGGAGTTCATCACGTCTCAGAAAGTGGTGCTTTCCGATATCCAGTACGAGCTGACGGAGGAGGAGATCCGCGGATGCGGGCTTTCCTGCGGCGGATCGAGGATCCTTCTGATATTGGATAAAGGAATGCCGTGAACGATATTCTGTCACAAGGAGAGAGAAAGATGGCAAACGAAATCATCAAAGGAGCGTCCTTCCACCACGTGGCTCTCAGAGCCGACGATTTCGCAAAGACCCTCGCCTTCTATCAGGCGCTCGGCTTCAAGATCTTCAAGCGCTGGGGCGAAGGGGATCAGAGCGCCGCGATGCTGGATATCGGAAGCGGCGAGTATTTCGAGGTCTTTGCCGGCGGCAAAGGCGAAACGCCGTACGGCCGGTATTTCCATCTGGCGATCCGCGTCGACTCCTGCGACGAGGCGTTCCGCGCGGCGCTGGCCGCGGGGGCGAAGGTGAAAAGCGAGCCCAGAGACGCCGACATCCCGTCGAAACCGGAGATCTATCCCGTCCGCATCGCCTTCGTTTACGGCCCGGACGGCGAGGAGATCGAGTTCTTCGAGGTCAGGGAGTAATCCCGGCTTTGGCAAAAAGAATCAAAAAAGCGCCGTGCCCGCGGGCACGCCGCTTTCGTCTTTCGGATCAGATCGCGGAGAACTTGTAGCAGGTCGTGTAGTGGTACACGTCGCCCGGACGCAGGAACGGGGAGGGGAAGTTCGCGTGGTTCGGAGCGTCGGGGAAGTTCTGGGTCTCCAGACAGAGCGCGTGGCGTCTGTCGTTGGCGGCGCCGCCCTTGCCCTTCGCACCGGTGAGGAAGTTGGCGGTGTAGAACTGCACGCCGGGCTGATCGGTAAAGACCTGCATCCGGCGGCCGGCCGTCCGGTCTTCCACCACGGCGGCTTCCTTCATCACCCGGTCCCAGCCGAGGACGAAGTTGTGGTCGTAACCGCCGGCCCAGGCGATCTGCTGATGCGGATCGTCGATGCCGTCGCCGATGCGGGTGAGCGTCCGAAGATCGAAGCAGGTGCCGTCGACCGGCATCAGGTTGCCGAGAGGGATGCTGCCCTTGTCGGTTTCGGTGATGTAGTCGGCGTTGATCCTGATGAACTCGTCGTCGATGCCGTTTGCCGCGGAGCCGGAGAGGTTGAAGTAGGAATGATTGGTCAGATTGACGACCGTGGTCTTGTCGGCGGTCGCTCTGTATTCCAGGGAGAAGCCGTTATCCTCCGACAGCCGGTAGGTGATGGTCACGTCCAGCTTCCCGGGATAGCCTTCCTCCATGTCGGCGGAGGTGTAGGAGAAGATCAGGGCGTCGCCTTCGATCCGGGAAGCCCAGATCTTGGCGTTGAAGCCCTCAATGCCTCCGTGGAGCGCGTTTTCGCCGTTGTTGATGGGAAGCGAGTAGGTTTTCCCGTCCAGGGTGAACCTGCCCTTCCCGATGCGGTTGCCGTAACGGCCGATGGCGGCGCCGAGATAACCCTCGCCCTTTTCGTAGCCGGCCACGTCGTCGTAACCGAGGACCACGTCCGCGAACCCCGTTTTGCCGGGAGCCTTGATCACACGGATGATGCAGCCGTAATCCAGGACCTCGACCTCCATGCCGTTCTTGTTCGTGAGAGTAAAAGAATGCACCTCGCGTCCGTCGGACGTCTTGCCGAAGAGACCGTTTTCTCTGATTGCCATGGATAGACCTTCCTTTCGCACCTGATGTTTCGCCGCCCGGAAGGGCGGTCCTTTTCTTGCTCTGCCTCTATTATACACGCTCCCGCGGGGGTTGACAAGGAGAATCGGCGCGCGCCGCAGGTTATTCCGCCTTTTTGAGTGTGACGAGCATCACGGTATACGGCCGGACGCGCAGGACGTGCGCCCCGCGTTCGCCGGTGAAGACCTCTTCCGAGACGGTTTCCAGCGCATGCTCCGCGTCGAGGATCCTGTACGCGACCTCCACGCCGCCGCCGGAGGAAAAGCCGGTCCAGTCGATGCGGACGTCCTCGGCCAGGTCCTCCGGACCCCGCCCGTCGAGGGATTCCCCGTCGCGGTAACGGGAGACGAGGATCGCGGCGTTTTTCCCCGCACCGTCCTTTGCGGCGAGAACGTGGAGCTCCTCATTGTCTGCGGCGGAGCGGACCTCGGTCCCGAGCCGGTAAAGATCCCGGAAGCCGATCATCGACCAGTAGGGCGGAAGAGGATCCTTGGAGAAATAGTCGAAGAGGCCGTTCCATTTGGTGTCGAGCCGCGCGTCGTAGTACATGAAATGATCCAGAGGCGATTTCTGCGCCTCGATCATCGCGCCGGCCACGAAAGCGGCGCCTTTTGGGGCGCAGATCGTGCGGTAGGAATAGAGGATCTCCTCCTTCGGGGTCCAGTTCCGGACGTAATTCCATTCGTTGAGGATCAGCTCGGTCCCGGTATAGCCGTATCTGTCGCAGAGAGCGCGCGCCAGACGCGCGTCCTTTCCGTAATCGGCGGGTTCCCGGGCGTAGCGGTGGAAGGAAAAGAAATCCAGCGGCGCCGGGTCCTTCGGATCCCGCGTCAGATAGCGGAAGAAGCCGTCGAGGAAATGCTCCGAATGCACCGAGGTCACGGCGGGGCCGCCGATCTTCAGATGCGGAAAGCACTTTTTCAGGTGGCGGGCGGCGATATCGAAGAGAGGATAGAATTCCTCGTCCAGAGCGTCCCAGCACTGGGGATGAAGGTCGGGCTCGTTCCAGATCTCCCAGTATTCGATGCCGTAGGCGTGGCCGTTCGCCCATCCCTCGTTCATGTGGCGGATGATATGCTCGCACACGCGCGCCCATTTTTCGTAATCGGCGGGCGGAAGCGAGCCGTAGCGCTTGGATTCATGCTCGATCTTGTTGCCGAGACGGTAGAAGACCTTCGTGCCGGCGGCGAGGATGCTTTCCATGTATTCGTCGGTCAGATCGAAATCATAGGAGGCGGGGTCGTTTTCATCCCTGGAAAAATCGGGGAAGATGTTGATGACGTCCACCGTGTGCTGTCCGCCGTAGGTGGGACAGAAGGCGGCGTCGTGGGTGCGCGCGAAGGGGAAACCGGCGTCCCGGTAGGTTTCGAGATTGCCGAGGCCGCGGCTGGAAGAGGGGCCGTTGTTGACGCTGTGCATGGGCTTTACCGGACCGACCGGAGAGGAAAAATCGACTGAGATCCTATGCATGGATCGTTCCTCCTTTATCGTCTTTGGGGAGCGGTTTCGCTCCGGTTTTCATTGTACCCCCCGGGATCCGGAAAGTCAAGCGAAGAGAACCGCATCGCATTTTTCTTGACATCTTTCCGCCGCGGGATTATAATAAAAGAAACCGGCGCCTGGATCCCTTTCGCAGATTCCTTTTTCGGAAAACGCAAGGCAAAAGCGACGGAAAAGAATCGGAAAAGAGGATATTTGAAATGAAACAGAAACGCGTGGCGGCCATCCACGATATTTCCTGCTTCGGGAAATGCTCCCTGACGGTGGCGCTCCCGATCCTGTCGGCCGCAGGCATCGAGGCGACGGTGCTTCCCACCGCGGTGCTTTCCACCCACACCGGCGGCTTCACCGGGTACACCTTCCGGGACCTGACCGAGGACGTCCGGCCCATCGCCGCCCACTGGAAATCGATCCCCATCGGCTTCGACGCGATCTATTCGGGATATCTCGGATCCTTCGAGCAGCTGGCGCTGGTGGAGGAATTCTACCGGGATTTCAAAGAGAAGGACACGCTGATCCTGACCGACCCGGTGATGGCCGACAACGGGAAGCTCTACGCCTCCTTCTCGCCCGATTTCCCGAAGGGGATGGCAAAGCTCTGCGGCAAGGCCGATCTGATCATGCCCAATATCACCGAGGCGACCCTGATGCTGGAGGAAGACTATCCCGGAGACGAATACGACCGGGCGTATATCGAAAAACTGCTGAAAAAGCTCGCCGGTCTGGGACCGGAAAAGGTGGTCCTCACCGGCGTCAGCTTCGAAGAGGGCAAGCTCGGCGCGGCGTCCTACGACCGGAAGACGAATGCGTTCGGATATGCCTTCGCCGACAAGGTCGAGGGATACTACCACGGCACCGGCGACGTGTATGGCTCGGCTCTGACCGCGGCGATCCTCCGGGGAAAGCCGCTGGACGAAGCCATCGGCATCGCGGTGGATTTCACCGTGGAGGCGATCCGGCGCACCAGGGCCGCCGGGACCGACATCCGCTTCGGCGTCGATTTTGAGGAGAGTCTGCCGAATTTCATGAAAAACCTCGGAATTACTGCGGATTGAGCTCACAAATTGTGCATAAACTTGTGGAATAGTGGACGATCCCGGGGAAAACCGCGGAGAAACTGCGATTCGAAAAGAAAGGCGCGGCGCCAGCCGCGCCTTTTTCATGCCGAAAAGCGCCCCTCGGGCGAGAGGTTCAACAGAAAACAGCGAGGATTCCCCTATGAGGGCTTCCGAAGGAAGGGGTCGGCTCTGGATCTCCTGCGGAGATCCAGAG
>JAFRWU010000079.1 GCA_017441705.1 Clostridia bacterium
GCAAAATGTTTCTGGACAGGGGCTGGAAGGTCTTCCTGGAACCCGAAGAAACGGAAGTCCCGGAGGCGTACGCCCGGATCCCGGAGGGCAGGGAGCTCCGGGATACCGACATCCCGGCGACGGCGGCCGATCTGGCGCCGGCGTCGGCCACGCCCTTCTGGTTCTACCGGAAGTTCCTCTTCGAAGGCGCCGGGAGCGGAGAAAGAACGTTCCTCTGCTTCGATCAGGTCATCTGCCTCTGCGAAGCCTACGTGAACGGCGTCTTCGCGGGAAGACACATCCATTCGGAGGAGAAGTTCGAGTTCGACGTCACCGATCTCCTGAAGCCAGGCGGGAACCTGGTCGCTCTGCGGGTGTACGGCCCCGTGACGGGGAAGACCGGACCCTGCGGGATCTCGATGGAGACCGTGCCGACCTTCGCGCAGATCTACAGCTATTATACCGTCATCCCGAAGACGGGGATCTACGGACACGTATCCCTCGAGACGCGCCCGGCCGTATACGTCCGCGGCGTGTACGTCAGGACCGATCTGGAAAAGCGGAGCATCCGTGTGGAGACCGGCGTCCGGAATGCGTCGCCGGATACGGCAGAAGCGGAATTGACCCTGGAGGTCTACTGCCGGGGGAACTCCCTTTTCCGCACGTCCCGGAAGATACGTGCCGACGGGAACGGGGAAGCGGAGGACGTGCGGGAACACGTCCTCGGGACCGTGTTTCCCTGGACGCCGGACGACCCCTGTCTCTACGACGTCACCGTGACGGCGGAGAGCGAAAGCGGCGTCCATACGGTGCATGAAAGATTCGGCTTCAAAGACTTCCGGGTAAAAGACGGATACTTCACGCTGAACGGGAAACGGATCTTCCTGACCTCGGCCCATACGGAGTATACGAAGGAAGCGGTCGTCCACGCCAAAACGATGGGCTTCCGCATGCTCCGGTACCTGACGGCCATGCCCTCCGAGGAGATCCTGGATCTCTGCGACGAGATCGGCATGCTGGTGTACGAGGAACCGGCCACCTCCTGGGGAATGCACGACTATCCGGAGATGCCGGAGCATATGGCCTCGTATATCTCCAACATGATCCGGCGCGACCGGAACCACGTATCGGTCGCTATATGGGGCCTTTTCAACGAACAGGCGGGGCCGAACGCGGCCTGCCGGGATCCGAAGCTCGGGGATACGACCGAGGTCTTCGATTTCGCCGTCTCGTATCTCCCGGAGATCAGGAAGCTCGACGACACGCGGCTCGTCCTTCTCTCGAGCGGAAGATGGGACGCCAGGATGGACATCGGGAGCTACTCGAATCCCGGTTCGGCGGAATGGGAATACGGATGGGGCGATGAGGCGCCGGGAGCCGGGAAGGCAAGCCCGACGAACGCCGACCTGTCCCCGTACATGTACGGGATGGGGGACAACCATCTTTATCCGACGGTCCCGTTCTCCCGGGAGACGGTCGGCTTCATCCGGCACATCGGAAATCCCGAACGGCCCGTTTTCCTGAGTGAATACGGCGTGGGATGCCAATACGAGATCCACGATCTCTACCATCAGCTGAAAAAAACGGCCGATCCCGGCCATCCGAGCCTGCCGTATTACGCGGTCCAGATCGAAAGGCTCGGGGAATTCATCGAAAAATACGGACTCGGCGATCTCTATCCCGAGCCGCGCGGCTTCCTGATGGCTTCGATCAAGGAGGAAGCCGGCCAGCGCCGGGCGAGCATCGATCCGCTGCGCGCGAACCCGGGGATCTGCGGGTACAGCATGACCAGCTTCAGCACGAGCAACGAAGGCGTCTACTACGCCGCCGGCAGGATCATGCCCGGCGTCACCGACGCGCTCCGCGACAGCTTCGCACCTCTGAAATGGTCGATCTTCCTCGGGAACACCGATCTCTATGCCGACGTGCCGTCGGAGATCGAGATCGTTCTCTGCAGCGAAGACGTTCTGGATCCCGGAGAATACGCCGGGAGAGCCGCGGTCACCGGACGGGACGGCGTCGTCTTCCGGAAGGATTTCCGCTTCCGCTATCCCGGCGGCAGGCCGTATCCTCCGCTCGCGGCGGAAGCCGCGCGATTCACGCTCCCGCGCCTTCCCGCCGGGGAATACACCCTGAGCGTGTACCTGGAGGAAAACGAGCAGCCGACCTGCGGCGAAAAGACCTTCCGGATCCACGACCGTCCCCGCGGAAACGGGGAAAAGGTCTTCTGCCTTGGCGTCACGGAAAGCTTCCGCTCGGAACTGGAGGCCCTCGGACTGCAGACGGCCGCCGAAGTCCGGGAAGCGGACGCCGTCCTGGTCGGCGGGGAAGCGGAAGACCGTGCGGCGCTCCTGAAGGAGAGCCTCGCACTCGCGGAAAAGGGATGCCGCGTCGTGATGCTCGACGACGGCCTTTTCGAGGAAGCGAACACGTCCGCCCAGGGTTTCATGGGAAAAGCGGAGATAGGGGGGAACAAGGCGCCGTTCTTCGGGAAACGCTTCTATTACCGGAACTGGCTCTACCATCTCGACAGCTATTTCTCCCGGGAGGCGAAAGCTGCGGGCATGGCGGATCCGGGACTCGCGGATATGGACGTCTTCCGGAACGTGTACCCCTCCCATTATTTCGCGGACACCGAAAAACCGGAGAAGACGTTCTGCGCCGCGTTCGGAAGCGGGCTCTTCGCCGAGGACCACTGCCTGACGGGGCTCGTCGCCGGAAGCTTCGCCTATGGAAAAGGGAAAGTCACGCTGAACACGTTCCGGCTCATCGGGAACCTGACGAAGGATCCCGCGGCCGACAGGATCTTCCTCGGCCTCGTGCGGACCGCGGCAGAAACGGACCGCGGAAATCCTATGAATGAGGAGAAATGACCTATGACGATACGACTCAGACCCGTAAACGACGAAAATCGGGAAGCCGTTCTGGCTCTTTCCGTGCGGGAAGACCAGCCGTTCGTCGCACCCAACGACCTTTCCCTGAAGCAGGCGGAGGAGGTCAACGAAGAGCATCCGGGCTGCGCGCGGCCCTTCGGGATCTACGCGGACGGAAAGCTCGTGGGATTCTGCATGTTCAGTTTCGCTCCGGAACTGGAGGATCCGGAGGACCGTTACTGGCTCTGGCGGTTTATGATCGACAAAAACGAACAGGGAAAGGGATACGGCCAGGCCGCCCTGGCCGAGATCATCCGGTATTTCCGGAACAACGGCGCCGACCGCCTGTATCTCTCCACCGAACCGGAGAACGGACGGGGGCTTCACGTCTACCACAAGGCCGGCTTCCTGGATACCGGGACCATAAGCGGCGACGAAGCCGTTCTGATGCGGATGCTGAAAGGCCCGAACAGGGCGATCAGGGATTTTTACGGCATCGACGTGGACAAAAGGATGCACCTCCGCCGAAAGAAGGGCTACGGCGTCAGTCTCGCGGTCTTCGACGGAGAAGACCTGGAGACCTACTGCTCCGGCAGCGGCCGCCGCGGCGAAGATTTCCCGGTGAATCCGGACATGCTGTTCCAGGCGGGCTCGGTCAGCAAGCCCATGTTCGCGCTCACCCTCCTGCGCTATGCGGACAAGGGGCTCATCGACCTCGACGCGGACATTTCGGGCGTCGTCCCGGAATTCGTCAGAAAAAGCCCCGAGACCTTCCCGGCGCTTCTCAGCCACACGGCCGGGTATAACGTGCACGGCTTCCCGGGCTACCGAGCGGATCACGAACCCCTCCCGCTGGAGGACGTGCTGGACGGAAAAGGCAACACGCCGAGGATCCGCCGGATACGGCCGGCCGGAAAGCAGTTCCTCTATTCCGGAGGCGGCATCACGCTCGCGGAACTCGCGTTCACGCGCCTCACGGGCACGACGCTCCGCGAAGCCTTCCGGAAAGAGGTGGCGGAGCCTCTGGAACTCAGACACAGCGGATTCCTCCAGCCCCTCAGCGGGGAGTACGTCCCGAACGCTGCGTTCGGCGGGCGGCTGGCCGAAAAGGAGGATCCCGCACACGGTTATCACTACCATCCCGAAAACGCGGCCGCCGGCTTCTGGACCACGCCGACCGATCTCGTGAAGGCCGGGCTCGCCCTGTCGAAGAGCTACAGAAGAGGCGGTTTCCTCAGGAAAGAGACCGCCCGGCGCATGCTGACGCCGGTCATGGACCGGTACGGGCTCTGCGTATTCAACCTCCGGGGAGACATCGGCGAGCACGCCGGCTGGAACGAGGGCTTTCTGACCGAATGGATCTTCTCCATGCGGAAGGATCTATGCGTGGCGGGCATGCACAACCGGTCGTCTGAGGCGGCAGCCGAGGCGCAGTCGAAGATCGTCCGGGAGATCTTCCAGGACGCGGAAGAAAACCTCGCGGGAAACCGGGGCAGACGGTCCTGGGGATCCTGGTGCGGAAAGTACGAACATACCGCCGATGCCGGTTTCCATGTCGACGAGGTTTTCCGGAAGGACGGAAAGCTCTGGGCGAAGTGCGGGAACGGGGACGGCGGGTCCGACTGCCGGCTCTATTCCATCGGGAAGAACACCTTCGGCCGCATGGGAGGCTTCGAGAAGATCGAATTCGGCGAAGGATTCCTGACTGCAGACGGCGTGACGGAGAGAAAGATCGCAGAGGATGCATGACATGATATACGAACGGAAGGATCCCTCGAAGGCGGAAGCGGGCACTTCGCCGGGAACCACTGCCTCACGGGGCTCGCCGCCGGAAGCTTTGCCTGCGGGAAAGGGAGAGTCACGCTGAACACGTTCCGGCTCATCGGGAACCTGACGAAGGATCCCGCGGCCGACAGGATCTTCCTCGGCCTCATGCGGGCGGCGTCAATGGCCTGTGACGACTCCGGGGAGTCAGGACACCTTACGCGGATACGATGACGGAAACAGAAGAGAAGGAAAGCGTCTTTTTCGGGACGCTTTCTTCTTTTTCCGGTACGGGCGGACGGGACGATGCGGAAACCGTTGAAAAAGCGCGCGCCTTGTGATACAATGATATCCGTCGGCAAGGATCGGCGGGGACGTGACCTCCCGTCAAACAGATTCTGCGCCCGCAAGGTGTCCGGCGCCCCTCATCCCAACGGGATCAGGCGGAACGGGCCGGGTGAAAAGGGAAACAGGTGAAAAACCTGTGCGATCTCGTCGCTGTGAGAAAAGAGCCTCCGCCGCGCCGCAGGCGGCATCCATTGGGAAGCTGTTCCCGAGAAGGAGTGCGGAGACGATGACGTTCAAGCCAGAAGACCTGTCTGCGGACGGTACTGATGACCACGAGGAATTGGTCGGGTGCGATTGCCATGCCCCCGGTGGATGCGGATTCCCCGATTCCCGGAAACCGGATCCCCTCCTGCCGAACAATGAAAGAAAGGGATGGTCACATATGAAACAGGGAACCAAGATAGCTCTCGGTATCCTGGCGGTAGTGCTGGTGGCGGCGCTGCTGGTAGGCGTTTACTTCCTGTTCGGGCCCAAAACGACGGCCGGACAGAAAAACGTTACGATCACTGTGGTCGCGTCGGACGGGGCGAAGACTGAGTACTCGGTAAAGACCGACGCAGAATTCCTGAAGGGCGCCATGGACGACGCCGAAGGACTGACCTACAGCGGTACGGAATCCGATTACGGTATGATGGTCGATACCATCAACGGCATGCGCGCCGATTATTCACAGGACGGCGCGTACTGGGCATTCTACATCAACGGCGAATACTGCAACTACGGCATTGAAACCCAGCCGGTAGCAGACGGGGATGCTTTCTCTATCGAGTACACTCCCGCCGAGTAAGCGCGTTGCCCTCGTCGGCATCATGGTGGCGGTCCTGGAAGCGGTGAAATTCTCACTTTCCTTTCTCGCCAACGTGGAGCTGGTGACGCTGTTTCTGATCCTGTTCACCCTCTGCTTCGGCAAAGAAACCTACTTTGCGGTGGGGATCTTCGTGGTGATGGAGGGATTCATTTACGGATTCGGCATCTGGTGGGTCATGTATCTTTACATCTGGCCGTCCCTGGTGACGGTCACGCGGATCTTCCGCAGAAAAGAGAGCATGTGGTTCTGGGTGCTCGTCTCCACGCTCTACGGCCTGACCTTCGGCTTTTTCTGCTCGATCCCCTATTTATTCGTGGGAGGTCTTCGGACGGCGGTCTCCTGGTGGATCGCGGGAATCCCCTACGACCTGATACACGGGACGAGCAATGCCGTTCTGGCAATCACGCTTTTTATTCCGCTGAAAAGGATCCTCGGAACCATTGCGGAAAGGATAGGCGCAGACCCTGCATGACAGAAAAATACGGCGGACGGTTTTCCGTTCGCCGTGTTTTTCGTCTGGAAAACGAGGGGAGGAAGGATCGTTCTCCGCCGGGATCTTCTGAAGAAGGGCTCCGGTATCGAAAGAAAAATACGCTCCGGCTGTCTTTCCGGCGCCGGCTTCCTGCTTCCGGACCGGCCGCGGGGGATCCTCCGCGGCCGGTCTGAATACTCTCGCCGCATTTCAGGGCCGGCAAGACCGGGAAAAGAGAAAGGATCTGCGGCTGCGATCCGTTGACGGCCGGAAGATCTTGTGGTATGATGGTCGCAGCAGGTGAAACAGAGCCGTGCCGGAACACGTTTTTCTGCGTGGGATCCGGCCGGAACAGGCAGCGGACGAGGTCGGAAGGGCCGACGGACCGCGTATGGCCCGGACCGGGGAAGATCCGGCGGTGAAAGAAAGGAATGAAAGCATGTATCAGAACCAGTCGCTCTACAAAGAACGCATCTACGATCCGCAGGCGGTATACATCGCTCCCACGGGAAAAGACGACACGCGCATGATCCAGTCGGCCGTCTATATGGTGCTCGAAAAGCTCGGGGGCGGCGTCGTCTTCGTCGGTCCGGGAACCTATACGCTTTCCGGAACGATCTACGTACCTCCCGGCGTGCGGCTGATCGGATGGGGAAAGACGCGCCCGCTCTTCCGCCTGATCGACAACGCTCCCGCGCTGAAAAAGCCGGAAAAGGACGACAAGGGCGAGGCGTGCTACCTTCTCTGGTTTGTACACCGCAAGCCGGTGAAGGATATGCCGATCATGGACGCCAATTCCTCCAGCTTCTACGCAGCCTTCGCGAATATCGACGTCGACATGGGCAAAGGGAACAAGAAAGCGGTCGCCATCCGCTCCCATTACGCCCAGCATTCGTTTATTTCCTTCGTCAACATCGCGATCAACGACGCAAAAGCCGGGATCTTCGACACCGGCAACGCCATGGACCACGTTGCCTTCCGCGGCGGTCAGTACGGCATCTACACCACGAAATCCTCGCCCGCGTGGCAGTTCACCATGCTGGATTGCCATTTCGAGGACCAGAAAAAAGCGGGCGTCCTGACAAGAGAAGCCGGATTCACTTTCGTGAACTGCTCCTTCGAGAGGATGCCTGTGGCCGTCGAGACGTGGGACGGATTCACGGAGAAGCTTTACGGCGAAGAATCGCTCTTCCGCGATATCACAGACGCCGCCGTCCTCATGGACGAGGAAAAATCCTGCTATGCTCACTTTACCCTCCGGAACTGCGTGATGGACAAGGTCGCCAGAACGGCGAGAGCCAAAAAAGGAGACGCGGAATGCCGTGCGGACACGCCGTCCTATAAGGTCGTCACCTTCTTCCACGGCAGTCTGATGAAAGACGAATTCGCCGAGCCGGAGATCGTCATGGAGCATAAGACGAAGCCGATGACGCGCGCAGGCCTTCTCAAAGCTTCCAGGCTCCAGGAACTCCCTCCCGTGAGTTCCTGGGCGAACGCGGCGCTTCTGGATATCCCTGGCGACGGGGAGACCGACGTCACGGACAAGCTTCAGAAGGCGCTGGACGAGAACGAGGTCGTTTATCTGCCGATGGGCCAGTATATCCTTTCCCGTACCCTGAAGCTGAATCCGAAAAACAAGCTGATCGGCCTGCATCCGACGAAGACGCAGATCGCCATCGAGGAAAACAATCCGGCCTTCTCCGGGCTCGGCTCCCCCGTGCCCATCGTCGAGAGCCCGCTCAGCGGAGAGAACCTCATTTCGGGAATCGGCATCAATCCGGGCGGATACAACAACCGCGCCGTCAACCTCAAATGGCAGTCCGGAAAGGATTCTGCGATCATCGACGTACGGTTCATCAACCCGGCATGGCAGCGCGTCACGATCCAGAAGACGCCTCAGAATCCGATGTTCCCGTTCATGTTCCCGGGACGGAGAAATCAGGACAGGATGCCCGAAAGGGACGTCAAGATCTGGGATACGATGTATCCGACCCTCTGGGTCAAAGGCGGAGGCGGCGTCATCTATGACGTATGGAGCGAAGGCCCGTGCGGAACGGCCGGTATCCTGATCGACGAGACGGACGTTCCCGGCCAGATCTTCGAAGTGTCCGTGGAACACCACGTGAGAGGCGAGGTCAAGCTCCGCCGGGTGAAAAACTGGAAGATCTACGCGCTCCAGCTCGAGGAGGAGACCATGGAATCTCCCAAGTGTCAGCCGCTGGAGATCATCGACTGCGAAAACGTGGAGTTCATGAACTTCTACACCTTCCGCGTGATCTGGCTCACCACGCCGTGGAAATACGCAGCCCTGGTATGGAATTCAAAGAATATCGTCTTCTGGGGCTATCACAACTTCACCCAGGTGAAGCTCACCATGGACAATTCGCTCTATGATTACACGACCGGCGCGGAAGTCCGTCCCTGGGAGATCGGAAAACTTGTCCTCACAGGAAGAAAACCCTTCGGAAGAAAAAGAGAGAAGGAGATCCGGGAGATCGGCGCCGGCTTCGAATTCGCCGACGGCATCGTGGCCGACTCGAAGGGCAGCGTCTATTTCGCCGACGACAACCGGAAGCGGATCTACCGCTGGAACGCCGCCGAGGAGAGGCTGGAGCTGATCCTCGATACGCCCTTCAAGCCGCTTTCACTCGCCGTGGATACCGAAGACAGGCTCCTCGTGGTCACCGAATATTTCCCGCAGAAGGGACGGATGATCGACGGACAGCCCGAACGGTACCCGGTCCCGGAGGATTCCCGCGGGGTCGACTACGGCAAATGGTACGGACGGCTCGGAAACGACGTCAGAGTATATGCCGTCGATCCGGAACACCCCTATGACACGATGGAGGAACTGCCGCTCGTGAAAATGCGCGGCCGGAAGCCGGAACGTCTCTGGTATCCGGTGAACCGCTGGAGGAACACCAACGACTTCCTTGAAATCACGGTCAAGGCGAACGAGGAAGCCTTCCTCGCACCGGACGGCGTCACCCTGATCCCGGACACCTGGGATCTGATCCGCGCCAACAGCCTCGCCATGGCGATCCCCGGACAGGATTTCTACTGCCTGGACGAGTATTACCGCAGAACGTACAGATTCAAGGTCACCGCAACGGGATTCCTGAAGGCCCCCGAGCTGGTGACCGAGCGGGGCGAGCAGGGCCTTGCCGTGACCGACAAGCTCTATATCGCAGACGGACAGGTCTACGTGACCGACCTGGAAGGAAACGTGGAGAGAAGGATCGATCTGCCGGTGCGTCCCGCGGCGCTTGCGGTGGTCGGAGACGTTCTTTACGCCGCCTGCCGCGACAAATTCTATCGCGTGAAGCTCTGACCCCTGAAAGAAGAATATACCTGCGCGCCGGAAGACGGTCCCGTCTTCC
>JAFRWU010000080.1 GCA_017441705.1 Clostridia bacterium
GGGGAAGCTCTGCTTTTCGTGCCGCAAAACGGGCCTTTTTTGCCGGAAAGCGCATTTTCCCCGAAAAATGTGTATACTGAGTCGTGATGAAAGGAGGCGCGAAGCCATGGCGAAAAAGAAAAAGCAAAAAGAAAAGCCGCGCAAACCGAAGTACGGCTTTTTCTCCTGCGTCTGGTTCACGTTCAAGCTGAGCTGGGAAGCCGATAAAAAAGCCGCCGTCCTCGTGGCGCTCGGAGTCCCGATCCTGCTCGGCGTCGACGCCGTCGCGATCTACTCCCCCGCCCTGCTTCTGCGGGAATTGGAGCCCGGGACGACGCTTCTGCGCCTTTTCGCGGTGGTGCTGGCGCTCTCGGCGGCCAAGATCCTGTTTGACGCAGGCAGCAAGTTTTACGTTAACGCAGGAGACGTCGGACTGACGTCGCTCTGTTCTCTTCTGCAGTACAAGCGCGAGGAGAAACGGCGGGATCTGGACCGTTTCCTGCTTTTGACCGAGGAAAACCAGACCCTCATGCGCCGCGCCTCCGACGTCTCGAAGAGTCCGGGTACCGACGGCGTCGCTCTCTTTTACCTCTTCACCCAGGTCGTCTATGCGATCCTCGGCTTTCTGCTCTTCGGGACCCTCGTTTCGCTTTTGTACCCCCTTCTGATCCTTTTGATCCTTCTCGGCGCGGTCTGCAACTACTTCGCCCTCTCCATCCGACAAAAAATCACCCGCGCGACCCTGGATCCCCGGAACGTGGTGGACAAAAAGCTCGACTATCTGACCCTTACCCTGCCGGGGGATTTCCGGGCGGGCAAGGATATCCGCCTCTATTCCCTGGCCGACGGGATCGACCGGCTGGTCAAGAATCTCTCGGACAAGGGGATGAAGCTTTACTGGAAGGAGGAGCGGAACCAGTTTATCGTGACGCTGGTCGACATGCTCTTTCTTCTGATCCGGAACGGCGCCGCCTTCGCCTTTCTGATCGTCGCCGCGCTCCGCGGCGAGATCGACAGCGCCGATTTCGTCCTCTACTTCTCCGCCGCCGTCTCCCTCTCCTCCTTTCTGAACACGATCATCCGAGACTGGAGCTACATGCGCGCGGGCGCTATGCAGATCTCCGATTTCCGGGAATTCCTGGCGATCGAGAACCGGCTCAACCGCGGTCCCGGGCTCCCTCTTCCCCAAAAAGCTCCCGCCATCGAATTCAAAGACGTCACCTTCCGGTATCCCGGAAGCGAAAAGGACGCCGTCTCCCGTCTGTCCCTTCGGATCGAGCCCGGGGAAAGCGTGGCGCTGGTGGGTCTGAACGGAGCCGGAAAGACCACCCTGGTCAAGCTGATCGCGGGGCTTCTGATCCCCGACGAAGGCGAAGTGCTTTTGGACGGGCACACGGTGTTCGAATACAATCGCGACGAATACTATACCCTCTTTTCTCTGGTGCCCCAGACCTATTTCTTCCTGCCCGCCTCCCTCGGCTCGAACATCGCCGCGGCGGAGGAATACGACGGGGAAAAGGCTCTCCGCGCGGCCGACGAAGCCGGGCTTTCCGAAAAGATCGCTTCCCTGCCGAAGGGGTTTGAAACCCCCTTGAACAGGGCGCTTTTCCCCGACGGGATCGAGCTTTCGGGAGGCGAGGCGCAGAAGCTCCTTCTGGCCCGCGCTCTCTACCGGGACGCGCCGGTCCTGCTTTTGGACGAGCCCACCGCCGCCCTCGATCCCATCGCGGAGGACGGCATCTACCGGGAATACCGGCGGATGACCGCGGGCGCCACCTCGCTTTTCATCTCCCACCGGCTGGCCTCCACCCGCTTCTGCGACCGGGTGGTCTATCTGGAGGAGGGAAGGATCGCGGAAAGCGGGACCCACGCGGAGCTGATGGCGCGGGACGGCGCCTACCGCAAGCTTTTCAACGTGCAGAGCCGGTACTATAAAGAAGATAAAATAGACGCGGAAAAGGAGGAGATCCGATGAACGCCGAAGCAACGCAACCCAAAAAGCGCACCCTCCGGGAAAAACTCCGCATAAGCCTCCGTGGGATCAGACTGGCCTTCAAGATCTACGGTGCAAAAAGCCTTCTTCTGCGGGCTCTGATGTATATCACCGAATTCCTGCCCTCGTATTTCGAGGCGTTCATCCTCGCCCAAATCGTGAACGAGCTGGCGGGGGACGCGCGGAAGGACCGACTGACCCAACTGGTCCTTCTTGCCGTCGGCGGGTATTTCCTCCTCTATCTCTTTGCGCGCTGGGTGCTGTTCCAGGAACGCTCCAGCCGGATCATGGACTGGCGGAAGGATCAGCTCTATCTCCTCTCGGTCGACAACCGCATCTCCTACGCCTACGTGGAGGATCCCGAGATACACCGCCTGCGCCAGAGGATCCACGAAGCCAACAAAGCGATGAACGGCGTCACCAACTACCGCTTTTTCATCGCTGAAGCAATCCCGGGAGCCTTCAACATCCTTCTCTCCCTTTCCCTGTTTTTCACCCTGTTCCGTCCCGTGGAAAGCGGCGAGGCCACGGGCTTCGCGGCGTTCCTGCTTTCCGCGCCGGCGTCCCTTATTCTGCTCGTTCTGGTCCTGGCCGCGGCCTTTTTCGCCGCCCGGATCCGACAGCGGGCGGGCGCTCTCTCCGAAAAGGAATACGGAAACATGCCGTATCTTGCGATGCTCTCCGCCCCCCTCTTCACCGCGGATTCGGACGATATCGCGATCTACAATCTGAAAGCCCCGATCCTCGGGATCATGCGGAAACGGGTCCTCGGTCATCCGTTTCTCAAGAGGCTCTTCAGGATCCGGAACATACACGACGCGCTCGTCGTCCTTCTGGACGGTTTGCTTTTAGGCCTCGCCCTCTATTTCGTGGCGTCGCGCACCGTCCTCGGCGTCTACGCCGTCGGTACCTTCCTTCTTTACCGGAACGCCCTGACGCAGCTCTTCTCCGGCGTCGTCTTCCTCTTCGGCGCCATCGGATTTACGCGCGGGCAGGACGAATTCATGGAGGAGCTTTACCGCTATCTCGATCTGCCCGACACTATGTACAAGGGGACCCTCGCGGTGGAAAAGCGGGAGGACAACCGGTTCGAGATCGAATTCCAGAACGTCTCCTTCCGGTATCCCGGCAGTGAGACCTACGCTCTCCGGAACGTGAATCTGAAATTCGCCATCGGCGAAAGGCTCGCTCTGGTGGGGCTGAACGGATCGGGAAAGACCACCCTGATCAAGCTTCTGTGCCGCCTATACGACCCCACCGAAGGAAAGATCCTTCTCAACGGCATCGACATCAGCCGTTACCGCTACGACGAGTATATCGCCCTTTTCTCGGTGGTGTTTCAGGATTTCAAGATCTTCGCCTTCAGCGTGGCCGAAAACGTTGCCTGCACTCCCGATTTCGACCGGGAGCGGGTGGATACGGCCCTGGAGGAGGTCGGGATGAAGGAGCACGTCGCCTCGCTTCCCCACGGAATGGATACCGCCGTCACGAAGGAATACGAGGACGACGGAGTCAATCTCTCGGGCGGCGAAGGGCAGAAAATCGCCATTGCCCGCGCGCTTTACAAGAACGCGCCCTTCCTGATCCTCGACGAGCCCACCGCCGCCCTTGATCCCATGGCCGAGGCCGAAATCTATTCCGATCTGAACTCCATGGCGAAAAACCGGACCACGGTCTTTATCTCCCACCGGCTCTCCTCCTGCCGCTTCTGCGACGAGATCGCCGTATTCCGGGAGGGCAGGATCGTGGAGCGCGGCGATCACGGCACGCTTCTTTCGGAAAACGGCGCCTATGCCGAGCTCTGGAACGCACAGGCAAAGTATTACGTGGATTCGCCCTCAGAGACTTGAAGGAAATAGAAGAAAACGCCCGGCGCGGGAAACCCGCGCCGGGCGCTCTTCTTTCCTTTATGCGTGCTTGCCGCGCTCCCGGAGGAGCGAGAGGATCACGTCGGGGTTGTTGCAGGTGATGAGCTCCGCGCCGCGTTCGATGGCGAGATCCACCCCCGCCGCGTCCTTCACGCCTGCGCCGACCCAGGGACGGAGTCCCCGCGCGCGCACCATATCGAAGCTCTTTTGCTCCGCCATGATCTCATTATCCCGGTCGCCGAACATGCAGACGCAGTATGCGCCCTCCCAGGGGTCGGTCTCCGCCTGCTCCATCCAGCCGAGCGGATAATAGACGTGGCGGCGGAGGCGCGGATCGTGGTTTTTCCGGATGTAGTCCTGCAATTTCGCGTCGAAGGTATTGATCACGCACCGGTCGGTGAAGCCATACTCGTCGATGATTTTGATCACGCGGTCGCACACGTCGAAGGCGAGCGCCTCGCGGCCCGGCCTTGGGTATTCCTTGAGTTCGAAATCCACCGTGATCGCGGGGTAGTTTTTGACAAGCTCCATGAATTCGAAAAGCGTCGGGATCTTCGCGCCGCGGAACTCCTCCCCCTTCCAGCCTCCCGCGTCGAGTTCGCGGAGCTCCTTCAGGGTGAAATCCGCCACAAGGCCGTGTCCGTCGGTGGTTTGATCCACCGAGGCGTCATGGATCAGTACCAGCTCGCCGTCTTTCGTGACGCGGACGTCGTTTTCGATCTGATCGATGCCGAGCTCCGCCGCCGCGCGGTAGGATATCATGGTGTTTTCGGGATACTTTTCCGGCCAGCCGGTATGGCCAGCCACGTAGATGTTGTCCCTGCTTTCCGTCCAGTAATTCATCAAAAAGCCTCTCCTGCCGCCGGGAACGGCTGCGTTTCCATCGTCTTCCGCCGCCGCGGGACAGAAGCTCCGCGGCGCTTTCCGGTTGCTCTTTTTTCGGGCGTATCTTCCACTCCCGACGCGTTTTTCTCTGTGCGGTCAGAGGGCTCAGGCGTGCTTGCCGCGCTCCCGGAGGAGCGAGAGGATCACGTCGGGGTTGTTGCAGGTGATGAGCTCCGCGCCGCGGGCGATCGCAAGGTCCACGCCGGCCGCATCCTTCACCCCGGCGCCCGCCCAGGGGCGCACGCCGCGGGCGCGGACCATGTCGAAGCTTTCCCGGTCCGCCATGATCTCGTCATCGCGGTCGCCGAACATGCAGACGCAGTAGGCGCCCTCGTAGGGATCCTCCTCCACCTGACCCATGCAGTCGAGAGGATAATATACGTGCCGGCGAAGGCGCGGGTCGTGATTCTTTTTGATATAGGCCTGGAGCTTTGCGTCGAAGGTGTTGATCACGCACCGGTCGGTGAAGCCTGCTTCGTCGATGATCCGGAGCGCGCGGTCGCATACGTCGTAAGCGAGTTTTTCTCTTCCCGGGGTGGGATATTCCTTGAGTTCGAAATCCACGGTCATCCGGGGATACTCCTGCACCATCTCCATGAATTCGATCAGGGTCGGGATCTTCGCGCCGCGGAATCTTTCTCCCTTCCAGCCGCCGGCGTCCAGCGCCCGCAGTTCCCGGAAGGTCATCTCCTCCACCAGCCCGTGTCCGTCGGTGGTGCGGTCCACGGCGGCGTCGTGGATCAGGACCAGTTCGCCGTCACGCGTCACGCGGATATCGTTTTCGATCTGATCGACGCCGAGATCCGCCGCCGCACGGTAGGATTCCATGGTGTTTTCGGGGTATACCGCCGGCCATCCGCGATGGGCGGCCACGTAAATATTATCTTTCGATTCGTTCCAGTAATGCATCCTTACGCCTCTTTCCGCCGCGCCGGTGCGGCATTTTTATCTTCTGCCCGCTCCTCCGCCGCGGGAATGCCCTCCCCCGCCGCGGAAGGAACCGCCGGACCGTCCGCCGCCGAAGGAAAACCCTCCGCCCGACGGCCTCGATCCGCCGGAGGGACGCGACGGGCCGGAAGGCCGGGAGGAGCCGCCTCTGCCGGTAAAACCGCCGAAGCCGAAGGGAAACCCGCCGCCCGGCGAAGACCGCGAGGAGCCGGAGGGTCTCGCTCCGCCCGAAGAGCGCGGCGGGCTGCCCCCGCCGAAGGGAACGCCGCCGGACGGTCTCGAGGGACCGGAGGAACGCGGCGAACCGGAGGAGCGCGGAGATCCGCTTCCGCCGAAGAAGACGCCGAAGGGGAACCCGATGCCGAAAGGCCAGGATCCGCCGGAGGACTGCTGTCCGCCCGCGGGGCGCGGGGGCCTGTTTTCAGAGGAAAATCCGCCGAAGGGGTTCGGGCCGCCGGACGGGTTTGAAGGGCCGGAGGGGCCCGTCGGATCCCGGGGAGGTCTGTCCGCGCCGATTTTGGAATAGCCCGTAAAGGGATTCGAGGGACCCGCGGGGCGCGAGGCGGTCCCGATGTCCCGGAACCCGTTGAAGCGCGGAGACTGCGTTCCGGCGTATCCCTGGCGGAAGGAGGCGGAATAGGGATTCTTCCGGGCCGTTTCCCGGCGCGGCGTCTCCGGCGCCGGGGTCGTTTTCGGCTTATACACGAAGACGACGATCACCACCGCGACGACCGCCAGCACGACGAGGACCGCAAAGACGATCAGGATCCCCGTGAAAACCGTCCTGAGGATACCGGGCAGGGAGGAGCTCTTCCCGGTCTCCGTTCCCTTGTTTTCTTCGGTTGCCGGGACCTTTGTGTCCCGGCCGGTTTCGGTCTCGCTTTCCGCGGGCTTCCATCCGCCGTTTCCCACCGCCGCGTAGTAGGCCGCGGTATCCACCTTGACGCCGTAGGCGGTCTCGAAGAATCCGATCAGGGCGTCGAAGGTCTCCAGGACGCCCGCCTCATACTCTCCGGCCGCGAAATGCGGTTCCAGATGGGCGTTCAGAAGAAGCTTCAGCATGCCCGAGGACAGCGTATCCTCGATCCCCTGTCCCTGCAGGGCCCAGTAGTCGTCCTCCTCAACGGAAAGGAGAAGAAGGACGCCGTTGTCTTTTTCCCCGCTGCCGATCCCCCACTCGTTGAAGAGCCGGTAGGCGTAATCGGCGATATCGGTATCTCCCGTGGTTTCGACGCATACGACGACGATCTGGGCGCCCGTCTGGGCCTCCAGGCTGTAATCGTTCGCGACGATCCATTCCTCGGTCTCGCCGCCGAGGACCTCCGCCCCGTCGTAAACGTAGAAATCCTCCGGCGGCGATGGGATCGATTTGTCTTTGTTTCCCGCTCCTTCGCAGGAGGCGAGGAGCAGAAGGAGGCAGAGAGCAAAAAGCAGCAGCCTCCTTCGGATTCCGCTTTTCATGGTCTTTCCTTTTCCGCCTTTTTCACCGGAAGGTCCATGCCGTCCTGCGGTCCGGGACGAGGAGCGAGGCCGGGAAGGCCTTCACCGCGCCGTTGTACCGCAGGGCGCTTTTGTGATACGCCTCGTTGTTCCGGAGACGCATCCGGGTGGATTCCATTTCGGCAAACAGCAGGATCGCGTTGTTGTTTCTTTTGCCCGCGTCGTCTCCCTCGTCTGCAAGGAGGCGCTGGTACGCCTTGGCCGCTTCCCCGTATACCCGGTCGGCGGCGTCGCCGAGGGAGAAGGGATCCTCCCTGGTCCGGTTCAGATCGGAAAGGGCGGCGGAAAAGGCGTTCCCTTCGGTATCGCCGGTGATCGCATAAAGTCTTGCGGCGTAATCGGCGTACTTTTTCAGGTCCTCCGCGGGGCTCCCGTATTCCTTCCCCGCGTCTCGGAAGCTCTTTTCCACCCCCGCGCGGTAAGAGGAGACCGTCCGGTTGGCGCCGAGGAAGATCGCGAGGATCACGATCAGCGCGAAGGCGACCCAGGCGAGCGTGCGGTTCTCCCAAAAGCTTTTTTTGCTTTTCATGTCGAATCAGTTCCGGATTTCCAGAAGCTTCTGCTTGATCTCGCCCTCGATGCGGGCAAGCTCGGCCTCGGCCGCGCGGCGCTTCTCCCGGCCCTCGACGCTGATCTTCTGCACCTCGTCCAGGGTGTCGATCAGCTCCTGATTGGTGTGGGTCAGGGTTTCGATATCGACGACGCCGCGTTCCGACTCCTTCGCGATCTCCACGGTGCTCTGGTGCAGCTTTTCGGCGTTCTTCTTCAGAAGGTCGTTGGTCATGTCGGTGACTTCCCGCTCCGCCTTCAGCGCCTCTTCGGAATGCGCAAGCCCCAGGGTGAGAAGCATCTGGCTCTTCCAGAGGGGGATGGTGTTCACCACGGTGGACTGGATCTTTTCCGACATGCGGGTGTCGTTGCCCTGCACCAGGCGGATCTGCGGCGCCATCTGGATGGACACCATGCGCGTCAGCTCCAGATCGTAGATCCTCTTTTCAAACCGGTCGCACATCGCGGCGAAGTCGTTGGCCGCCTGCGCGTCCTCGGGAAGACCCGACGCCTTCGCCTTTTCCCGAAGCGCCGGAAGGGTCACGGTCCGTTCCTTCTCCAGCTTCTGCTTCCCGGCGATGATATACATGGACAGTTCCTTGAAATAGTTGAGGTTGGCGTCGTAAAGCTGATCCAGGACCGCCACGTCCTTCATCAGGGTCGTCTGATGTCCTTCCAGGACGCCGACGATATCGTTGACGCTGACCTCCACCTTGTCGTAACGCGCTTTCAGGGTCGCGACCTTTCTTTTCGCGCCGCGGAAAAGCGAGAGGAAGCCCTTGTCGTCCGCATCGTGGTTGAAGGTCTTCAGTTCGCCCACCAGCTTGGAAAGATCGTCGCCCACCTCGCCCAGATCGCGGGTGCGCACCGATTTCAGAGCCCCGTCGGAGAAATCGGCCACCTTCTGCTGGGTAGCCGCGCCGTACTGCATCACCTGCGTGGAATCGGTGATATCGATGGTCCCGGCGAAATCCGCCACCATCTTTTTCTCCTCTTCGGTGAGATTCGCCTCGGTCATGGCGGCAAGCTCCTCCGCTTTGGCCTCCACGACCTCGATCTCCACGGCGGTCTTTTCGGCCTCGGCCGCCTTCTGCGTGCCGAAGGGATCCAAAGTCAGTTTGAATTCGGGCGTTTTGTTTTCCATCGTCGTTTCTTCCTTTCCTTCCTGTCTTCGTATATTCGGACGTTTTCATTCGCGTTTTCGCGTTTTTGCGTTTATTTCAGTTCGTCCCGTCCCAGCATGGCTTCCAGGACGCGCACGTCGGAGGTGATGTCCAGCACGTCGTCGGCAAAAAGGGCGTCGTACTGCCTTTTCGTGGCGTCCAGCACCGCCGCGAGCCCTTCTTCCGCCGCGCCGGCGGTCTTCTCCGCGTTTTCGCCCGCGTCGGGATGACGCGCGAGGAGCGCGCATTTCCCCGTAAGCTTCACCGCCATCGGCAGATAGTAGTTGATATACCGCCTGAGCTTCGGCACGTCGTCGGGGGACGCGATCACCGCCTCCCGGATCTTTGTGATCCCGGCGGTGATCTCCTCCATCAGAAGCGCGGAGGAGGGATTCGTTTCCCGCACGGCGAGCCGGTCGGCGTCGATCGCGTCGGTCATCCGGTCGAGCTCTGCCACCACGTCGTCCAGAGCGACGTTCCCGCTTAGAAACGGGATCTC
Source organism: Clostridia bacterium (assembly GCA_017441705.1). Taxonomy (GTDB): domain Bacteria; phylum Bacillota; class Clostridia; order Oscillospirales; family QAMX01; genus RUG11797. The sequence goes on from JAFRWU010000080.1 coordinate 9,385, forward strand.
CACCCGCCGCATCTTTTTCGGCAGGACCAGCTTCAAAAGAAAACCGGTCCCGGCCGAAACCAGAGCGACGAGCAGGATCTGCCACCATTTCGCCATCGGGAACAGCAGCGCCGCAAGGATCCACACGCCGGCCGCCGCCCAGATCGGGATCGCGGAAGGCACCGGGACGTCCTTGTATTTCCGTCCCGCCGGCGCCCGTTTTTCGTTCGTTTCCATGTTTTCGCTCCCGCGCCGCATACACGCGGCCTTCTCTGTCAGATTTCGGTTCTGAGACGGTCGATCAGCTCCGGGAGTTCCCTCACCGAGTCGATTTCATACGGCGCGCGTTCGATCCCTTCGCACCAGACGCCGGTGGTCCTGACCCAGACCGGAACAAAACCGGCCCTGCGGCTTCCGTCCACGTCGTTCACCGGATTGTCCCCCACGTAAAGAAGATCCTCCGGTTTTTCTCCGAGCCTTCCGGCCATCCGCAGGAAAGGCGCGGGATCCGGCTTCTGCGGGATCTTCCGTCCGTCGGCGATCATCACCTCGTCAAAGCGAGGCGCCATGCCGAGAAGACGGAGCTTCGCTCCCTGCACCTCTTCGGAGCCGTTTGTGATCAGCGCGAGCTTCAGCGATCTCGCCCGGAGCGCCGCGAAGAATTCGTCCTCAAAGGGAAACCGCACCGCGTTTCGCATAAAGGCGTCACGGAGAGAATCGCGGAAACGGGGATAAGCGGCCTCCTTCCGGAGGATCCCCCGGCCGGTCAGCGCGGCGAACATGCCTTCCCAGCCGGCGACGACCGAGCGCCGGTCCGCCTCCGCAAGCTCTTCGTAAAACTCTTCCGGGCCGATCCCCGGCGTCAGATCCTCCGCAAGCCTTTCGGTGAGAAAAGGCGCAAGGCTCCGGAGGGTGGCGTACCGGTCGAACAGGGTGTGATCCAGATCGAAGACCGCGCCAGTGATTCTCATCGGCCGACTCCTTTCGGTCTGCGGGGGAAGCGTCGCCGCCTCCCCCGCTTTTTCCCGTTTCCTCAATCCTCCGGCTTGGTCTCCAACTTCAGGGGGTAATCGCCCAGATGCTTGACCTTGAAGCCGTTCTTCTTGTATTCCTCGTAATCGAAGGCTTCCAGCTCGTCGATGGCCAGCTTGTGGAATTCATAGAAATTCTTCCACCATTCGTATCCGGAGCCGAGCTCGGCGCCGAGATACGCGTCGGCGATGTCGCAGCCCATCTGCGGCGCCACGTAGAAGGCGCCCATGGCAAGGACGTTGACGCCGTTGCCGGTGATGGCCCGGAGCGCCGCCGGAACGCTTTCCACCACGCCCGCGTGCACGTGCGGGCATTTGCTGGCGGCGATGTGGATCCCCATGCCGGTGCCGCAGAAGATCAGCGCGCGTTCAAATTCGCCCTCGGAAATCATGCTGCCGACCCGGAGGCCAATGCGATGGAACATCAGATCGGTGTCCTCCACGTTCGGATCGGTGACGCCCACGTCGGTGATCTTCCAGCCCTTGGCCTTCAGATGCGCCACCACCGCTTCCTTGAGGGGATATCCCGCGAAATCGGCTCCCACCAGGAGATACTTGTCCTTGATCGTTTTCATGTCCTGTTCCTTCCTTTCCTCTGTCAAAGAGGGTCCCGCCCTCCTTGCGTCCGGTACGGCCCGGGATCCGGGACGTTTCGCCGTCATTATAGCAAAGCCGCGCCGCTTTTGCAAGCGCGGCCGCCCTTCTTTCCGGAAAGAAGCCCGCCCTTTCGGGCAGGCTTCGCTTGCGTTTTCAGCGTTTGTTGCCGAACAGACCGCGCACGATCGAGGTGGCGCCGCTGCGGGCCACCGAGCTCAGCGCGTTGGTGGCGGCGCGCTTCGCGATGGTGCCGCCGCTGATCGTCTTTCCGCCGGTGAAGCTGTTGACCATGTTGCGGGTCAGGGAGCTCGCCACCGAGGACGCGGCGCTGGACGCCGCGCGCTGCGCGTACTTGTTCACGGTGCCGGATCTCTGCGCGGAGGCCTTCTGGGAAGCAAGAAGCTCCTTCTGGCGCTGTTTTTCCGCCGCCATCTCATCCTTCAGCTTCTGTCTTTCGGCGGCGAGAGCGTCCTTCTGGCGCTGTTTTTCGAGGGCGGCTTCTTCCTTCTGGCGCTGCTTTTCGGCCGCCGCCTCCTCTTTCTGACGCTGCAGCTCCTGGAGCTCGGCTTCGCGCTGGCGCTCCAGCTCCGCGTTGGCCTGCATGATGATCTCGTAGGCCGATTCGCGGTCGATGCTTTCGCGGTATTTCAGTTCGAACTCGTCGGAAAGGATGTTCCGTTCGACGATCGAGCGGTCGCAGGCGCCCATCAGGCTTTCGGGCGGCAGGATCTTCGCGCACTCCACGATGCCCGGAACGCCCTTTTCGTCCAGGAAGCTGACCAGCGCCTCGCCGGTGCCGAGCGCCATCAGGGCTTCCTCGGTGTTGAAGGCCGGATTGGTGCGGAAGGCGCGGGCCGCGGCGCGGACCGCCTTCTGCTCGGCGGGGGTGTAGGCGCGCAGGCCGTGCTGGACGCGGTTGGAAAGCTGCGCGAGGACCTCGTCGGGGATGTCCGAGGGGGACTGGGTGACGAAGTAGACGCCGACGCCTTTGGAGCGGATCAGCTTGACCACCTGCACGATCTTCTGCACCAGGGCCCGCGGCGCGCCGTCGAAGAGCAGATGCGCCTCGTCGAAGAAGAAGATCATGCGGGGTTTTTCCAGATCGCCGACCTCGGGGAGCTTTTCAAAAAGCTCCGAAAGCATCCAGAGCAGGAACGTCGCGTACACCGTGGGACTCTGGATCAGCCGGGACGAGGAAAGGATGTTGATAAAGCCTCTGCCGTCCGAATCGGTGCGCATCCAGTCCCGGATGTCCAGAGCGGGCTCTCCGAAGATGCCTTCTCCGCCCTCGTCCTCAAAGGCGAGGAGCGCGCGCTGGATGGCGCCGATGCTGGCCGTGGAGACGTTGCCGTAGATGGTCGTGAATTCCGCGCGGTTGTCGCCCACGTATTGGAGCATGGCGCGCAGATCCTTCAGATCCAGGAGCAGGAGGCCGTTTTCGTCGGCGACCTTGAAGACGATGTTCAGGACGCCGGTCTGCACGTCGCTGAGCCCCAGGAGCCTTCCGAGAAGCGTCGGGCCCATGCTGGACACCGTGACGCGCACCGGATGACCGGTCTCGCCGAAAATATCCCAGAATCGGGTGGGATATCCCTGATACCGGAAATTCTCAATGCCGAAGCGGGCGATGCGCCTCTGCATATCCTCGGTGTCGTTTCCGGGGACGCACATACCGGTCAGATCGCCCTTGACGTCGCTGAAAAACACCGGGACGCCGAGATCAGAGAAGGATTCCGCCATCACCTTCATCGTGATGGTCTTGCCGGTGCCGGTGGCGCCCGCGATCAGGCCGTGCCGGTTTGCCATGGAGGGCAGCAGATAGAGGTTTTTGTCCGACTGCGCCATCCAGATCTTTCTGTCGTAAAGCATATCGAGTATATCCCCTTCCCAATGGAATGATACGGATCGTCTTTTTTGAGTATATCACACTTTCCCCTCTTTTCGCAAGGGAAAGCGCAAAAAAAGCCGCCGGATTTCCCTTTTCCCCAAAATAATCATCCGCCCGCCAAGCGGGCGGTTTTTCATATGCGGGCATAGCCCTCTGTTCTTCGCTGACGCGTAAACGCGTAATACGACCTGCCAACTGCGTGGGACTGCTACTTGCCGCCCTTAAAAGGGCCTGCCTCA
>JAFRWU010000081.1 GCA_017441705.1 Clostridia bacterium
CTTCGCCGGGTCTCCTCGGTGATCGAAAACCGCGGCGGATGGATCAAGGCGAACAGCGAAGAAGGCGCCTTTTCCACCGAATTCCTGGTGCCGGCGCTGGCATAGAATACCGTTCGTGCATGAAATCCCGCATTTCGTGCACGATTTTTCTTTTGCGGAGATTTTTGTGATAGGATGAGGGCGAAAGGAGAGGGAAACATGGAAGAAGCAAAGAAAAAACCGACCCACTCGCCCCTCGCGAACTCTCTCTGGAGCATGAAAGATATTCTGAAGATCCGCCCGCTGGGCTTCTGGATCATGGCGCTGACCGTTCCTCTGGAGATCGGGATGCAGCTCCTCGCGGTCCTGCTGCCCGCCCGGACGGTGGAGGCGGTGACCGGCGGAGGGAGCTTTCGCGACGCGATCCTGCCGGTGGGACTCCTGCTTTTACTGATCGGACTGGGAGAGGCGCTCCGGAAGCTTTTCGCCTATTGGCTTCCGGGGGAAACCGGTCTCTACCGGGCGGAAACCGGAAACCGCGTGGTGAGAAAACGGCTGAAGCTCTCTTATGAGCTTTCCGAAAAGAAAAGGGTTCAGGATATGGCGGATCGCGCCGACTGGGCAAGCAGTCAGGTGGACGGCATGGAAGCGGTCGTCGACGTGGCGAAGAACGGTTTTACCCTCCTTCAAAACGTCCTGGGTTACCTTCTCTTCGGCGCGGTGATCACGCTGGCGAGCCCGTGGCTTCTGCCGATCCTGACCCTGGCGCCGCTGGCGAATTATTTTGCCATGCGGCTTTACGACCGGTGGGAATTCCGCTTTCATGCGGAAAACCGCAGCAGGCATTCCAGGATCAACCGCATCATCGAACTGGGCGAGGATTTTTCCGGCGCCAAGGACGTGCGCGTTTACGGGATGGCCTCCTGGTTCCGCGCGATCCGGCAGGAGCTTTTTGAAAAAGAATCGGCCTGGGAGAAAAGATCCGGGATCCGTCGCTTTTTTGCCCGCTCTGCCGAGCTTCTTGCGATCCTTCTTCGGGACGGAGCGGCTTACGCCATCCTGATTGCCATGGTGCTCTCCAAAGAGATAACGCCCGCGGAATTCGTCCTTTATTTTGCCGCGGCCGCCACCTTCGGCGACTGGATCGGCGGGATCGTCACAGGATGGAACCAGCTCCGCAAGGTGAGCGTGTATCTTTGCGATTACCGGGATTATCTCGATCTTCCCGATCCCGACGGCACGGGGAGGGCAAAGGCCGCGGATCACGCGTCTCCGGCGCCAGGGATCGAATTCGATCACGTATCCTACCGGTATGAGGAAGCGGAGAAAGACGCCATTTCGGATCTTTCCCTCGCCCTGAAGCCGGGGGAAAGGGTGGCTCTGGTAGGGATCAACGGCGCGGGGAAGAGCACGCTGGTGAAGCTTCTCTGCGGCTTGTACAAGCCCACCTCCGGCGAGATCCGCATCGACGGGACGCCGCAGAGCGAGTTTTTGAGAGAGGACTACTACACCCTCTTTTCGCCGGTGTTCCAGGATGTGCGCACCGCTTACTTTACGCTGGCTGAAACCGTGGCGGGGAGCGACGATTACGACCCCGCGCGGGTCAGAGACGCTCTGATCCGGGCGGGATTCGGGGAGAAGCTCGCCACTCTCCCGGCGGGGATCGAAACCAAGCTCGACCGTTCGATCCATTCTGACGGGATCGGGCTTTCGGGCGGGGAGGCGCAGAGGCTGGTCCTGGCGCGGGCGCTTTACAAGGATGCGCCGGTTCTGGTGCTGGACGAGCCGACGGCCGCTCTGGATCCCATCGCCGAGAGCCGGATCTATCAGACCTATTTCGACATGTGCCGGGGGAAAACGGCGCTGTTCATCTCTCACCGGCTGGCCTCCACCGCCTTCTGCGACCGGGTGATCCTTCTGGAAAACGGCAGGATCCGGGAGGAAGGGACCCACGCGGAGCTGATGGCGGCGGGCGGCGAGTACAAAAGGCTTTACGAGATCCAGAGCGTGTGGTACCGGGAAGACGCGGAAGGAGGCGAGGAGGCGTGACCTTCAGAGAACATATGAAAATCGCCCGGCGGGCGTGGAAAACGACCCTTGGATGGGACCGGGGGTACGTCCTGGCGCTTCTCGGCGCCGCGGTCTTTTCTTCGGTCACGCCCTTCGTACCGGTGTATTTTTCGGCCAGACTGGTGGACGGCCTCTTCGCGGGAGAGGGGATCGGGACGCTTTTTACCTACGCAGGTCTGACCGTAGGACTCGTGTTCCTCTTCAAGCTTCTGGAGACGCGACTCACGACGCTGAAGGAAGCGGCGTCGACGAAAGCTTACCAGCGGGAAGGCTGGTCATATGCAGACAAGTCCATGGAGATGGATCTTCTGACCCTGGAGGATCCCGGGACGGTCCGGCTGCGCGAACGGATCCGGATGGAGACGCAGACCGGATACAACCGGTATTACCTCTTTCGCTGCATGGAGGGGATCGTCAAATCGGTTACGCGGATCGTGTCGGCTGCAGCCATGAGCGCATCCTTTTTTGCCCTTGGCAGCCTTTCGGTCTGGATCAGACTGGGGCTTGCGGCGGGGATCCTTGCAACGGTGGCGGTCTCGGTCTTTTCACAGATGAAAGAAGAGAGGATCATGGAAGAATTTGACGCCTCCTGTGTGGACGTCAATGCCCTCAGCTTTGCGTTTTACCGGTACAGCACCGATTACGCGGCGGGAAAGGATATCCGCATGTATTGCATGGGACCTTTCCTGTGCGGGAAAGACCGCGAGCTTGGCCGGTCGTTTTTCCGGAAAAACAAAAAAGCGACGAACCGGGCCGCCTTGTGGACGCTCCCCGGGTCCTTTGCCGAGGGACTTCTCAGGATCGGACTCTACGCCGCGCTTCTGGCCTCCGCCTTTGCGGGCGGCGTCTCGGCGGGCAGCATCGCGAAATACGCCGCATGCATCCTTCTCCTTCTGAACGGGACCGAGGAACTGGTAAAGTCACTGCAGAAGGAATGGATAAATCACGAATATCTTGCCCGGTATTTCTCCTGGTTCGATCTTCCGAACCGGATGAGAAAGGGCAGCCTGACGGTGGAAAAGCGGGACGATTGCGACTACGAGATCGAATTCCGGAACGTGAGCTTTCGCTACCCCGGTGCGGAGGAGGATGCTCTGAAGGACGTTTCGCTGACCTTCAAGATCGGCGAAAAGCTGGCGCTGGTGGGGGAGAACGGATCGGGCAAAACCACCTTCATCAAGCTTCTGACCCGGCTTTACGATCCCCGGGAGGGGGAGATCCTCCTGAACGGCGTGGATATCCGGAAATACGACTATGAGGAATACCTCGGGGTCTTCTCGGTGGTGTTCCAGGATTTCAAACTTTTCCCCTTCCGGTTGGGCGAGGTGGTGGCCGCCGCGCGGGAATACGATGAGGAACGGGTGAGGGAAAGCCTCCGGAAGGCGAATTTCGGCGAACGGCTTGGGGATTTCCCCGGAGGTCTCGGAGGATATCTCTATAAAAGTTTCGACGAATCGGGGGTGGAGATCTCAGGCGGGGAGGCGCAGAAGATCGCCCTGGCCCGGGCGCTTTACAAGGACGCGCCGTTCATCCTTCTGGACGAGCCGACCGCGGCCCTGGATCCCGAATCGGAATACGAGGTCTATTCCAATTTCAACGCCATTTCGGGCGACAAGACCACGGTATATATCTCCCACCGACTGGCTTCCTGCCGGTTCTGCGACAAGATCGCGGTGTTCGATCACGGAAGGATCGTCGAGGTCGGAGATCACCGGACCCTTCTCGAAAAGGGAGGAAAGTATCAGACCCTTTGGAACGCCCAGGCGCAGTATTACCGGGAAAACGCCGGAGAGGCGTAAGGAAACGGCGCAGAAAAGAGCCGCACGGCGGGAGCCGTGCGGCTTTTTGTGACGGGACGCGGAAGACGCGGGAAGAGAGAAGATCTCCGGAGCGGAGAGCGGCGGATTATCCGCGGTATTCCTCCAGGAAGGCGCCGGCCTTTTTGAGGCGGGCGCGAAGAAGTCCGGTATCGAGATCCTTTACGTGGCTCCCCTTTTCCGCGGCGAGGGCCGCGGCGGTGCCCGCGCCCTGGGCGACGGCCATCAGGATCGGGGTCACGCGCACGGCGCCGCAGGCCTGATGCGTGGCGCTGATGCACCGCCCGGCCACCACGAGGTTCGGGACCTTTTCGGTGACGAGGGAGCGGTAGGGGATCGAATACCAGCTTCCGGGCTTCAGGGGCGGCATCGGGGTGCCGTGTTTTCCGCCGGGGTTGTGCACGTCGATGGGGTAGCCGCCCATGGCCACCGCGTCGGGGAACATGACCGGTTTCAGAAGGTCTTCGGCGGTGAGCTTGTAGATCCCGTCGATCTTCCGGCTTTCCCGGATGCCGATGTTCGGCCCGGTGGAGATCAGATGCGCGTTTTCGAAGCCGGGAATGTATTCTTTGAAAAGCGCGAAGGTCTCGTGCGCCTGACGGCGGCCTTCGATCTCCGCAAAGGTCAGATCGAAAGCGTCGGTGGGATTTTTCTCGGAGACGTGAGTCATGTTGATGATATACTGGCCGGGAGTGTTGGTCTCAAAGCAGAGCAGATGGCTGTTCGGGACCCTGGTTTTGCCTTCGGCGCGGAGCTTTCGGAGAAGGGCGTTCGCGCCCTGGATCCCGGAACGGGGAATATCGCGCAGATGATCGAAGGGGATGGTCTTCAGCATATCGTCCCGGTTCGACAAAACGAAATCCAACACCTTTTCCCGGTCGACGCCGCCTGCCAGGATATTCATGCTCATGGGCTGGGACAGGTGGTCGTCCTCCCGGCCGAGCACGGTGGAAACGCCCGCCGAGACCGCGAGATCGGCGTCGGCGGAGGCGTCGACGAAAACCCTGGCGTAAGCCTTGAAGAAGCCGTTTTTGGCGTGGAGGCGCACCGAAACGATCCGGTTTTCCCGGTCGGTTTCGGCGTCGATGAAGTCGGTGTGATAAAGAAGGGTGACGCCGGCTTCGATGCACATTTCCTCCATCACGACCTTCATCCCCTCGGGGGAGAAGGGGGTGACGGTGCCGCAGTATCCCACGAAATCCTCCAGATGGCCCGGGGAGAAGCCGCGGGATTTCATCCTTTCCACCAGCTCGTCGGGGATGCCGCGCACCACCTGCGTGCGGTCGGTCTGCGGAGTACCGGAATGGAAGGACATCATCGGTCCGGTGCCCGCGGCGGTGAGCATGCCGCCGAGGAAGCCGTGGCGCTCCGCCAGAAGGACCTTTGCGCCTTCCCGTGCCGCGGCGATCGCCGCCACGGTGCCTGCGGGGCCTCCGCCGATCACGATCACGTCAAAACGGAGGGAATCGTAACGGGAATCCATAGAATCGCACCTTTCTTTCGTTTTCTTCATTATACAGAGGGAGAAAAGAAAAAGCAAGCGCGGAAAAGGACGGGAAAAGAGAAAAAGAGCTTGCGCGCGGAGCGCCTTCCGGGTATAATCAAGGAAAGAACGGCGCTTTCCGCGGCGCGGGGAGAGGACGCCTCATCCGGCTTCGACCGGAGACGAAACCGCCTTCCCGCCAAGAGGAGGATTTGCGGAGAGCGGCTTTTCCGAAAGCTTCCGGCGGCGCGGGCGAGACGCGGACCTCAAAAGCGCCGGGAGCAAATCCCGGGAAACCGGATCACAGAACAGGCGGAGGGAGAGAAATATGAAGAAGACGATCACTCTGAACGGCGCGTGGGATCTGTATTATCAGGACGGGGTTTCCGGAGACCGGCTGACCCTTCAAAAGCGGGACGCCGCAAAGAAGATCGAGGGGCGGGTGCCCGGCAACGCGGATCTCGATCTTTCCCGCGCGGGGATCCTGCCGGAGGATCTTTACAAGGGCATGAACACCGTCGAGGCCTACAGGACCGAGACGTGGGATTATCTCTATGAAAGAAGCTTCGATTTTGCCGGCTGCGGAGAGGACGAGACCTGCGAGCTGGTTTTCGCAGGGGTCGACTGTCTGGCGGAATACTTCCTGAACGGGGAAAAGATCGGCGAGAGCCAAAACGCCTTTATCCCGCACCGCTTTCCGGTTTCGCCGAGGATCGGGAAAAACGTGCTTTCGGTCCTGATCCGCTCGGCGGTCCTGGCGCAGAACGAGAAGCCGTATCCCGCCTATCTCTTCGCGGGATGGCACGTCGACAGGGGCTTATGGCTCCGCAAGCCCGCGCATTCCTTCGGATGGGATATCTTCCCGCGGGCGGCGACGGCGGGGCTCTGGCGGGACGTGGCCCTCGAGATTTCGGACCGTTACGGATTCGAAGGTCACGGATATTACTACAATTTCGACAACATGGAGCGGCCTTCGGTCAAGACGTGGTTTTCGTTCCGGGCGCCTTACGGCGAGATCGCCGCGGGGCGGCTTACGGTGCGTGTGGAAGGCAAATGCGGCGATTCGGTCTTCGGGGGCGAGGTGAAGACCGATCCCGGCCGTTCCAAGGCGGGCTTCGTGAACGCGGCGGTTTCCGCCCCGAAGCTCTGGTGGCCGAAGGGATACGGCGAGGCGAATCTCTACGACGTGACCCTGACTCTCCTGCGGGACGGCGAGGTCGTCGATGAGATCCGGGAAAAGATCGGGCTCCGGAAGCTGGAGCTTCAGCGGACCGATTCGCTCGGCGAAAACTCCTGCTTCCGGTTCGTGGTCAACAACGTGCCGGTCATGGCGAAGGGATCGAACTGGGTGCCTCTGAATCCCTATCACAGCCTGGACGCGGGGCGGTACGAAAAAGCCTTCGAGCTGGTGAACGACGTGGGGTGCAACATCCTCAGGGTCTGGGGAGGCGGCGTTTACGAGGCCGACGAGTTCTACCGCCGGTGCGACGAATCTGGCGTGATGGTGTGGCAGGATTTCATGATGGCCTGCCAGATCGTTCCCATGGAGGAGGATTTCCTCAAGGAGCTCCGGAAGGAATTCACGACGGTGGTGAGAGCCCTCCGGCATCACCCCTCCATCGTTCTGTGGTCGGGGGACAACGAGATCGACGAGGCGATGGCTTCCAACGGCTTCAACCCGGAAAACAACGTCATTACCCGGAAGCTCCTGCCCGAGATCGTGACGCGGGAGGATTATCAGAGACCCTACCTCCCGAGCTCTCCCTATCTCCCGGGATCGGTCTGGGAAGGATACAGAAAGGGCCGGGACGTTTTCGTGGAGCGCCATCTCTGGGGAGCGCGGGATTACTACAAGGCCGATTTTTACAAAAACTCCAAAGCTCACTTCGTCAGCGAGACCGGCTATCACGGATGCCCGGCGCGCTCGTCGCTTGAAAAGATGGTGACGAAGGAGGCGCTCTGGCCGATCTTCAACGAGGAATGGTGCCTCCATTCCTCCGATCAGTACGGGAACATGGGCCGGGTCGAGTTGATGATGAACCAGGTGAAGCAGCTCTTCGGCTTCGAGCCGGACAATCTGGACGACTTTATCCTGGCTTCCCAGATCTCCCAGGCCGAAGCCAAGAAGTTCTTCATCGAACGCATCCGCGCGAAAAAGCCGTATACCGGCGGGGTGATCTGGTGGAACCTGCTCGACGGGTGGCCCCAGATGTCCGACGCGGTGGTCGACTACTATTACGAAAAGAAGCTGGCCTACCGTTACATCAAGAGAGCGGAGGCGCCCTTCACCCTGCTCATGGACGAGATGCATGACTGGCATTACGATCTGATCGCCGCCAACGATTCGATGGAAACCCGCAGGGGCTCCTTCCGCGCCGAGGACATCGAGACCGGCGAGGTGTTCGCCGAAGGCCGGTACGACGTGGGACCCAACGAGAACAAGGTGATCGCCGGGATCCGCCTGATGTATTCCGATCAGCGCATGCTGCTTCTCACCTGGAAGGAAGACGGAGGGGAAGAGGGCTTCAATCACTACCTCTGCGGTATGCCGGGATTCGATTTCGAAAGCTACAGGCGCTGGCTCGGAAAGCTTGAGGAGAGAGAATGAGGATCGATCATCCGATCCCGCCGCTTTACGACGGGAACTCCCGGATCCTGATCCTCGGGAGCTTTCCCTCGGCGGCGTCGCGGAAGGCGCGGTTTTTCTACGGCCATCCGCAGAACCGCTTCTGGCGGGTGCTTGCGGCACTTTACGAAGAAAAGACGCCCGAGAGCACCGAAGAAAAACGGAGCTTCGCCCTCGGTCACGGGATCGCGCTCTGGGACGTGATCGCCTCCTGCGAGATCCGGGGAAGCGCCGACTCGACGGTGCGCGAAGCGTGCCCGAACGATCTTTCTCCGATCCTCCGGGGAAGCCGGGTGGAAAGGATCTTCACCAACGGACGGCTCTCAAGCGAGCTTTACGCCCGCTATCAGGAAAAGGAGACCGGCATCCGGGCGGTTTATCTGCCCTCCACCAGCCCGGCCAACGCCGCGTTCGGGATGGAAAGACTGATCGAACGATGGAAGGTGATCTTGTGAACGAAAAGCTGGAGCCCATCCGGGATCAGCACCGTACGCCCTTCTCTTCGCTTCCCTTCGGCAGGGGGAACGTATACGGGAACGGCTGCGGCGTGGTGGCGCTTTATCACACCCTCCTTTTCCGCGGGGAAGGACATCCCTTTGAGGAGGTCCTTGCCGGATGCCGGGAGGAAAAGCTCTGGTGGCGAAAAGGGACCTGGGGCATGGCGCCCTGGAATATGAAGCGCTTTCTGAAGCTTCTGGGCATCCGCGCGAAGCTCTTCTTCGGTCCGTGGCGCGCGATCGAGAAGAAATGCCGCCCGGACGACGTGGTGATCCTGGCCACCTTCAACCGGCAATGGTGGAAGTACGGCGTGCACAACTACGCCTGCCACCGGGAGGAGGGAGGCTGGCGCGTCTACAACAACGGTGCGGAAACCTTTTTCCCCACCCTGCGGGAGGCGGCGCATTTCCGGCCGCGCCTCGCGGCTATCCGGGTGGCGGCACCCGCAAGGATTATCGAGAAACAATAAATAGTTATTGACAGAGAAGCCCCTCCGTGGTAGAATGAGACGATGAATCTCATCTGACGGAGGGGTTTTCATGTCGCAGAAATCGCTTTCCCGGTTTGTCAAGGCCATTATCATCCTGGCTCTGTGCTGCGCCGCGGTAGTATATCTGGTCCTGCTCCCCGCGCGGGGGACGGGGCTTTTCCGCGATTCGTCGGCCGCCGGCTTCAAACCGGTGTGGCTCACGCTGGAGGCGCTGACGGCGGTCCCGGTCCTGTGGGCTCTGGTGCATGCCTGGATGGTGGCGAGGAACATCGGTCTGGACCGTTCCTTCTCGGAGGCGAACGCCGGACATCTGAAGGTCATCTCGATCCTGGCTGCGGTCGACGGCGGATACTATCTCCTGCTTTCCCTCGTTTTCTTCTTCCTCGTGCCGCGGGACGCGGCGACGCTTCTGGCGCCGGCGGTGCTGGTGATGCTGGCGGCTGCCGGTTCTGTGACCGCGGCGGCGCTTTCCCATCTGGTGCAGAAGGCCGCGCGGCTGCAGGAAGAAAACGACCTGACCATTTGAGGAGGCGCACCGTGGACGACGAGATCATTTTCAACATCGACGTGATGCTTGCCAAACGCAAGATGAGCGTGACCGAGCTTGCCGACCGGGTGGGGATCACCCTTCCCAATATGTCGATCCTGAAGCGGGGGAAGGCCCGCGCCATCAAGGTGGAGACCCTGGCGAAGCTCTGCGCCGCCCTGGACTGCCAGCCGGGAGACCTCCTGGAATTCCGGAGAGGCGGCGGAAAGAGACCGGCGGAATAACGATACGCAAAGAGAGAATAACGGCCGTTCCCGGCGGGGAACGGCCGTTTTGCCGCAAGAGAGCAGGTGCGAAAACTCAGAAGAGCGGCGCGAGCTCCTCCTCCAGAACCCTCGCACAGGCTTCCAGAAGGAGCCTGTCCTCCTCCGAAAAGCGGGAGAAGGAGGGGCTGTCCAGATCGAGGACGCCGACGACTCTTCCGCGGATCCGGAGGGGGATCACGATTTCGGAATTGGAGGCGGCGTCGCAGGCGATGTGTCCCGGGAAGCTGTGCACGTCGGGGACGAGCCGGGTCTCGCCCGCGGAGAAGGCCGTGCCGCACACGCCGCGTCCGGGAAGGATCTCGATGCAGGCGGGTTTTCCCTGGAAGGGACCCAGGACCAGCCGGTCCTTTTCAAAAAGATAGAAGCCGACCCAGTTGAGATCGGGAAGAGAATCCCACAAAAGGGCGGAGGCGTTGGCCAGATTGGCCGTCAGGTGCGGAACGCCCTGGATCAGGGCGCGAAGCTCTTCGGCAAGCGGATAGGTTCGGGTCATAGGGTGTCTCCTTTCAGACGGGAGCGTCAGTGATTCAGGGTGCGGGTGAAGCCCACGGCGCGTCCGATGATGCGGATGCGGTCCACCGCCGTGCCGGTGAAGGTGCGCGGCGGGAAACGCGGATTGTCGGCGGTGATGGTCAGGATCTTCGCTTCCCGGTCGAAATACACGTGCTTCAGGGTGGCTTCGCATTCCATCCCGTCGATCAGGACCGCATAGATGCCGCCGTTCTGCACCTCCGAGGTCTGCTTGATGTAGACCAGATCGCCGTCCATGATGTTGGCGCCGATCATGCTGTCGCCCTGGCACCGGAGGGCAAAATCGGCGTCCATGTGTGCGGGAAGAAAGGCCTTTTCGCCGTCTTTTTCCTCCGCCAGGATAGGCTCGCCGCAGGCGATGGTGCCGATCAGGGGGATCTGACGGCCGCCCGGCATGGGGAAGAGGTTCGGCGGGGCCGGGGCGGTGCGTTCCATGGGAACGTCGAGTCCGGTGAGCCATCCCTCCGAGACGTTCAGCGCCAGCGCCAGGATCGCAAGCTTCCACTGCCCGGGCTCGGTGATGCCGTTGACGTATTGGCTGAGATCGCTTTTGCCGAGCTTGACCTGGTATTTTTCGCAGTACGGCTTCGCCGCCTCCAGAACGTCCACCTGCTTGAGAGAGCGGGACGCCATCAGCTCCCGGAGCCTGGCGGAAAAGGTTGCTTCCATGAGAGGATCCTCCTTCCTCCTGCGGAGACGAAATGTGTTTGATAAGAATATAGCACATTTCCTCTAATAGTTCAAGAGGGAAATAAATAATTCAACAAATTGAATTATTCGCTTGACAGAAAGCGGGACCTCATGGTATAATATCAGCGTAGTTCAAAATTGAACAAACTGGCACGACGACAGCGGCCCGGACGGATACGTGCAGGAGCGCCGCAGATCTTTTTGCGCCTTTCCATGAGCTGTTTGTGAAAACAAGAGGAAATTCGCATGGAAATAAAGTTCAAAATTGAACAAAACAACGGGAAGAGCACGTCTCGGCCGGCGCGGAGCCGGGGGAGAAAGCGGCGAAAGGGGGAAACGGCATGCTGGTGACCGAGGACCTGTGCGTCGGATGCCCGCCCGAGGTGGGATGCCTCGGGTGGGGATGTCCGATGCGCAACGTGGACGTATACGTCTGCGACAGATGCGGCAGCGAGAGATTCGTGGAGCCGGGCGTCGGCAGGCGGGGCGAGGATCTCTGCCGCGACTGCCTCCGGAAAGAGAAGGAAGAGGAGAGCGGCGCGCCGTATGAACCGTAAGGCGGAAAAGCAGGAGAGCAGGGAGGAGGCCGGGCGGCGCGGCAGCGTCGTGGAATTTGCACGCCGGGTGACCAGCCTCGGCGAAAAGGCCGGGAAAAGGGACGCGGCCGATCTCAGAAGACGGTTTCAGTCCTATCTGCGCCTGTGCGAGGAATACGGCGTAAAGGTCGGGAATATGGCCGCTTATGCGGCGATGGGGACCGATCACGTCACCGTGGAAAGGATCCTTGCGGAAAGCGGTGAAGACGATCCTCTCAGAAAGCTCCTCTCCGCAGTCAAGAGGTACTGCGGCCTTTACCGGGAGACGCTTCTGGAGGAGGGCGGCGTCAGGGAAAGCACGGGGCTTTTCTGGCAGAAGACCTTCGACGGCGTCCGGGACAAGGAAACCGGCGCGTTTTCCGAAAGACAGCCGGAGGAAAGAGAGGAAACGCCGGAGGAGCTCCGGGAAAAGTACCGCGGCCTGTTCCTGGATTAGAATGACGGCGTTCGGGATAAAGATCGGAGCGTGAAACGGAGCGCGATGCTTCTTTGAGCCGGAGGGACGGCCGGCACGAGGCGAAAACGGATGACGGTGCACACTGACGGCGATGAAAAGAGAGAAGAACAGGCGAAGAAAGAACGGGAGATCCTTCTCCTGACCGATCGGAGCGGCGGGGATCCGCCCATGCTCCGGGATGCGCTGACGCTGATCCGCGCTTACGCCGGAGAATACGGGAGAACGGAGGAAGGAGCGGACGGGAAGGGCTTTGCGCTTTCCGCTGCAGACGGCGTCCGGAAAAGGGCCGCGGCGCGGCTTCTCGAAACGGGAGATCCCGCGGCGAAAACGGTCTACTACAAGGCGCTTCATTTTCTGGCCCCTTACGATTTCGACGCCTACTGCCTGTTCCTGGAAAAGGACCGGGAGGTCGAAAGGCAGTTTTACCTGCCGCGGAGAAAAAAACTGAAAAGAGTGGCCGACGCGCTCGGAAGGCTTGCACGGGGAGAGACCGAGCTTCTGGCGGTCTCCATGCCACCGGGCGTCGGCAAAACGACGCTTGCGGTCTTCTTTCTCACCTGGCTCGCCGGGAAAGAACCGGAAAAGCAGATCCTCGGCGTTTCCCACAGCGCGGAATTCCTACGCGGGATCTATGACGAATGTCTGCGCATCCTCTCGCCGGAGGGCGAATACGCCTGGAAGGAGGTTTTTCCGGCCGCCGGTCCGGTCAGAGCCAACGCCAGAAGCCTCCGGATCGATCTGGGAAAAGAAAAGCGGTTTGAGACCCTGGAGTTCACCGGCGTCGACGCCAACAACGCGGGCAAGGTGCGCGCCACCTCGCTTCTTTACTGCGACGATCTGGTGTCCGGGATCGAACAGGCGCTGTCTCTTGAGAGGATGGACAAGCTCTGGCAGCAGTACGCCGCCGATCTTCGCCAGCGCAAGCAGGGAAACCGGGTGCGCGAGCTGCATATCGCCACCCGTTGGTCGATTCACGACGTGATCGGCCGGCTGGAGGAATTCTGCGGAGAAAGCGGCGAGGCGGAATTCCTTTCCCTGCCCGCTTTGAACCGGGAGGGAGAGTCCGACTTCGATTATCCTTTCGGGCTCGGATACTCCACCGAGACCCTGAGGCGGCAGAAGGCCGTGATGGACGAAGCCTCCTGGCGCGCCATCTATCAGGGAGAGCCCGTGGAAAGAGAAGGGCTTCTTTATCCGCCCGACCGGCTGAGGAGGTTCCGCGAGCTTCCGCCGGGAGAACCGGACGCAGTGATCGCCGTGTGCGATACCAAATCGACGGGAAGCGATTACTGCGTGATGCCGGTGGCGTACCTTTACGGAGAGGACGCCTATATCGCCGACGCCGTGTGCCGGGACGACGATCCTCTGGCGGTGGAGAGCGCCCTTGCGGAAACGCTCCTCCTTCACGACACGGCAAGAGCGCGGTTCGAGTCCAACGCCGCGGGGTGGCGGATCGCGGAGGCGGTCGCCGACCGAATCCAGGCGCGGGGAGGCCGGTGCGCGGTGGAGACCAAATGGACCTCGGCCAACAAGGAGACGAAGATCCAGGTCGAGCAGCCGTGGGTCCTTGCGCACTGTCTCTTTTGGGAGGACGACGCGATCCGCGGAAGCCGGTGGGCCGGATACCGGGAGATGATGCGTCAGCTCACGGGGTATTCTCTGACCGGCAGGAACCGGCACGACGACGCGCCGGACGCCATGGCGCAGCTTTCGGCATACGTGCGCGAGTTTCGCATACCGCGCGCTTCGATCGTGAAAAGACCGTTCTGATATAAGAAAAATATTATATATATTGCAAATAAACGATATATAGCGTATTGATATGAGAATGAACGCCGGATACGGCGGCTGCATAAGCATGCAGGGCCTTCTCGCTCCGGCGGAAAATACGGGGAGGAAACAAGATGGACAGAGGCGTGAGCCTTTTCGGCAGAAGGAAGATTTATGCGGAGGCGGAATCGATCACACCGGACAACGTGACGGAGGAGGTCAACCGGGCGCTCCTTCTGCACGGAGAAAACGCCGCGGAGGAAGAGTATCTTTTGAAGTACCGCCGGGGGATCCAGCCGATCCTCTTCCGCAAAAAAGAGGTCCGGCCGGAGATCTGCAACCGGATCGTGGTCAACAACGCCGAAGAGGTGGTGACCTTCAAGAACGGATACTTTCTGACCGAACCGGTATCCTACGTGGCGCGCCGCAGCGACCCGGAGATCGCGGATAAGGTCCGGCGATTCGGCGAATACGTGTACGCCTCCGGCAAAGCGGCGGCGGACAACGCCGCGGTGGACTGGTTTCACACGGCAGGGCTCGGCGTGGAGTATCTGGAGCCGGGACCGGATGAGGAGACGCCGGTCAGAACGTACGCGCTGGATCCGAGGGCGGCTTTCGTGGCATACGGACGCGCACCGGGCGAAGAGCCCGTGATGGGGATCCATCTCAGCGAGAGGGGGGAGGTCCTTTCGGCCGACGTCTTTACCGCCGATGCGGTTTACCGCCTGGAAGGAAGGAGAGGCGAAAAGAACGCGCGCCTTCCCCTCCGCGTCGACGGGATCGCGGAGGTCAGGCCGAACCCTCTGGGCATGATCCCTCTGGTGGAATATCAGTACAACGCCGTGCGTTCGTCGGCCTTTGAAAACGCCGTCGGACTGATGGACGCCATCAATCTGGCGGAATCGAACCGGCTCGACGGCATCGAACAGGCCGTCCAGCAGCTTTGCGTAGCGTACAACTGCCAGTTTGAGGAGGGAACGACCGCGAACTCCATCCGCCAGGCAGGGATGCTGGTGCTGCGTTCGATCGGCGAAAACAAAGCCGATTTCAAGCTTCTGGAGTCGGAGCTGGATCAGACTGCGACACAGACCACGCTCGACGATCTCTACGCCCAGATGCTGGAAAAATGCGGCGTTCCCTTCACCCGGGGCGAGAAAGGATATCTTTCGGACAACGTGGGAGCCGTGTATCTGCGCTCCGGGTGGGCGGCGGCGGATACGGCCTGCCGCTGTACCGAGGATCTTTTCCGGGAAGCGAACCGCCGGTTCGACCGGATCTTTCTGAAGATCCTGAAGCTGAAGGGCCTGCTTTCGCTTTCGCCCGGAGAACTGAAGCTCTGCTTCTTGCGCAACCATATGGATAATCTGCTTGTGAAAACCCAGGCGGCGCTCAATATGAAAGCGCTGGGACTTGCGCCTGAGGTCTGGCTTGAAAAATCGGGACTGTCAAGCGATCCCGTCTTCGATACGGCGCGCTCGAAAGCTTTTTTGAACGGGGAGACGAAAGACGATCCTCCGGCCGGCGCGGCAGATCGATAAAACGGAAATCAGAGAGAGATCTCTCATTTCGGCGGAGGGAACCGCCTATACAAACGCAGACGGAGGCCGACCGGAATTCGGCGGGAGCGCGAGGGAACGCGCTATAGAAATATCGCAGGAGGCATCTATGGACGAAAAGATGAGAGAAACCGCGGCGGAAGAGCTTGAGACGGCCGAAGACAAGACCGTGACCGAGCTGAAGAATCTGCTTTCCCGCAAAAACGCGGAGGCGGCGGCTTACAAAAAGCGGCTGCACGAAAAAATGAACGAGCAGGAGCGGAACGAAGCCGAGCGGCAGGAGGAGATGGAAAGCCTGCGGAAGGAAAACGAGCTTTACCGCAAGCGCGACCGGGAGGCGACCTACCGGGCCGCTCTTTTGGACGCGGGATTCGGAAAGGACGCGGCCGAAGCGCTTTCCAAAAGCCTGCCGGAAGGGATCCCGCCGGAATTCTTTGCGGAACAGAAGCGATTTCTGGAAAAAAGAGAGAACGAGATCCGCGGTGAATTCCTGAAGGGGCAGCCGGGGCTTACCCGCGGCAGTACGCCGTCGGGCGATCTCGCCGCCCGCGAAACGGAGCTTCTGAGAAAGGCGGCCGGGCTTCGCAGCTGACCGCCGGAACGGGGCGGCCCGGTCCCCGAAAACCGGGACAATAGGAAAGGATGATGATATGCCAGAATCTTATACCCCCCGATATACCGCCGAAGGAAGCGGCGGAACCAACCAGTTCGCCCTGGCCGAGGCTTTCCTGCCGGTGCTGGACGAGGTCTACCGGAAAAGCTCCCGCAGCGTCTTTCTGGACACCGCGCCGAGCCGCGTCCGCTTTGAAGGCGCCAACGCCGTATCGATCTTCAAGACCGAGCTGCAGGGACTCGGCAATTACGACCGCAACAAAGGCTTTCTCACCGGCGACGTGACCGGCACCTGGGAAAAGAAGACGCTTTCCCAGGACCGCGGACGCGGTTTTCTGGTGGATGCCATGGACAACGAGGAGACCGTCGGGATGGCCTTCGGCAGCCTCGCGGGCGAGTTCCTGCGGACCCAGGTGGTGCCCGAAATCGACGCCTACACCTTTGCAAAGCTGGCTTCGACCTCCGGGATCCTGACGGCGACCCCCGCCGATCTCACTTCCTCCAGCGACGTGGCCGCTCTGATTTCCGAGGGCGAGTATCAGATGGCCGAGGCCGAGGCGGGAGGAGAAGGAACGATCCTGTTCCTTTCGGAAGACTGCTACCGCAGACTGAAGGACGGGATCGTACGGACCGTGGAAAATGACGAGCGCGGTGTCGATCATGCGGTGGAATTCTACGACGGGATGCGCGTGGTGCGCGTGCCCTCCCAGCGTTTCCATACCGCCGTTACGATCCGGGACGGCGTCACCGACGCGGAGGGAGGCTTTGCGCCGGCTTCCGGCAGCTACAGGATCAATTTCCTGATGGTGGATCCCACTGCGGTGATCAAGGTGACGAAGCATGCTCTGCCGCGCATCTTTGCGCCGGGGGTCACCCAGTCGGCCGACGCGTGGCTGTTCCAGTACCGGATCTATCACGACGTTTTCACGCTGGATAACCGTGTGAAAGGGATCTATCTGCACCGCGGCTCCACCGCGGAATCGTGAAAAAGCCGGGTCGCATCGCGGGAGAGGGCGCGAGCCGTCTCCCGCCGGCGAACCGGCGGGACCGGAAAGACGGAGAAAAGGAGGAACGGATTTGACGCAGGAAGAAAAAACGGTCCGGGCCATGCTGCTTGCCGGGGAAGAGGATAAGGAAGAGCTTTTCGCGCTTTATGTTTCTCTGGCGGGCGAAATGATCCTGGGAAGGCTTTATCCGGCGCAAAGACCGGCAGACGCCGCGGTCCCCGGTGCGTACGAGCTTTTGCAATGCGAGCTGGCCGCCGAGCTTTTCCTGCGGCGAGGCGACGAGGGAGAGGTGATCCACATCGAAAACGGGATCCACCGGCATTACGAAAGCGCCGCGAGCGACGAGCTTTTGAAGGCGGTCACGCCTTATGCGGGGGTGATCGCGTGAAAGGCGCGGAGAGAGATCAGACGGTCGTCTACTGCGCAGGGACGGTGGGAAAACGCGAAGAGCGCGACGCCTTCGGGAATCCCACGGGACGGTTCGTCCCGGTCTACGGCGATCCCACCCCGGTCCGGATGAACCTTTCCGGGAAACGGGGATCCGTCACGCCCGACAAAAGCGGGAACCGCGTCCGTGCGAAGCGCTTCGCCGTCACTTGCGACACCTCGCTTCCGATCGACGAGCATACGGTATTCTGGATCGAAAGAGACCCCGTTCCCGCTTACGGAACGGATGAGGGAGAGCCTTTGCCGCCCGATTACGTCGTGGATAACGTAAACCGGACGAAAAACAGCACGACCTATACGCTTCTGGAGGTGAGAGAGGGATGATCGACGCGGAACGCGCGGTTTTTCAGCGGGTGCGGGAGGAAGCGTTGAGACTGTTTCCCGGACTGACGGTGCTGAACGCAAGACCGGACGTGCCGGAATCGATTCCCGCCCTGATCCTGGAGGAGGAAAACAACGCGTCTTACGCCCGCGCGCTGGCAGGCGACGGGAAAGAACGGTTTGCGCGCGTGACCTATCTTCTGACCGTGATTGCCGACGAAGCTTCGGGCGGCAAAACGGCAGCGAAAAGGATCGCCGGCGCAGCCGACGGGATCATGTGCGGCGCCGGGTTCGCACGCTTATCCTTTTCTCCCTCAAAGGATAGAAGGCGCGGCGTCGCCAGCTTCACGGGCAGATACGGCGCGGTGATCGCCGCGCCGGAAGAAGAACGGCAGGACGGGGAAGAGCCCCGTCTTGTATACCGCATTTACAGAAAATAAGGAGGAATATCCATATGGCGCTTGAGCTTTCAACCGCAGGTATCCAGGTCAAATACGCGGTGGCCGCGGACGGTCTGAGACCCGCCGCAGCCTATACCGTCATCCCGGAGATCAAATCGATCCCGGAATTCGGGACCGAAGTCAACACGCTGCAGACCACGCCGCTTTCGGCTGTCAAAAACCATACGTATATCCCGGGACTGACCGATACCGGCGGCGCCGTCAGCCTGACAGTCAACGACTGTCCGGCCTTCCGAACGGCATGGAACGCCTGCGTTGCGGCGGCGGAGGGTATGAACGACGGGGCAAAAATGTGGTTTGAATACGCGATCCCGGGCCTGGACGACAGCTTCTATTTCCCCGGCATGCCGCTCCCCCTGGGATTCGGCGGTGCGGACGTGGACGAGGTCCTGGAAAACGTCGCGAACGTTATCCCGACCGGCGACTGTCTCTGGGCGGCGAAATCGACCGTCAACGGATAAGGACCTGAGATCCCGATCCGGCTGCGGCCTTTATGAGAGGAAAAAAGAATGGCAAGAAGAATGGAAAACGAAGAGATCCGGCCTTTGATCCTTCACGACGGGGAATCAGGGCAGGATTATACCCTTGAGTTCAGCCGTGAGAGCGTAAAGTACGCGGAGAGCAGAGGATTCGTCATCGACGACGTGGAGCGATTCCCGATGACGAAAATCTACGAGCTTTTCCATTATGCGTTCCGGATGCATCATAAAAACGTCTCCCGCGAGAAGACCGACAAGATCATCGACGAGGATTGGGGCGGGATCGCGGGGATCCCCGACGGGGTCCTGGAAAGGCTCGGCATGCTTTATGCCGCGCCGTTCGGAACGCTGAAGGACAAAGAGGACAAAAACCCTCCGAAGGTGACGGTCGAGTTTTAACGGAGCCGGCCGAACCGCCACCGACGTACGCCGAAGTGTTTGAGGAGGTCTGTCCGTATTATCTGGCGATAGGCATGTCGCTTGATGAATACTGGAACGGATCTCCTCATCTCGCAAAGGTTTACAGGGCCGCGCACCGGCTCAAAGCCGAAGAAGAGAATCAAAAGGCATGGCTCCAGGGGCTGTATATCAAATCCGCGCTGGATTCTTCTCTTTCGGCACTGTTCGGCAAGCGGGGGAACAGGGGGACCGGGTATCTGGAAAAACCGCTGGAGCTTTTTGAAAAAAGCGAAAAAGAAAAGAAACGGGACGCTCTCCGGGAAAGACGGCGCATCGTGGAGGCGCTTGAGAAGATGCGGATCGCCCGGATCGAAAATGAAAGAAAGGAGAAACGCCAATGGCAAGAGACGGAGAATACGGGGAATCCTTTGCCGCGGGACGCGAAGCGGAGATCGGCGAACGATTGAGAGCCCTGCGAAAAGAGCTTCCGGTCAAGGAAATCCGGCGGTATGCCGGAGAGATCGGCAGACTGAAAAAGGCGCTGGCGGGCAGGGGAGAGGAACGCGCGCTCGCCGCTTTCCGGAAGACCCTGACGGGAAGCGGCGGACTGTCCGGCTGCACGAAGGCCGCAGAAGGCCTTACGGAGCTGCGGAGAAGCTGGAATGCGCTGAAGTCTGCGGCGTCGCTTGCCGCGGCGGAGGTGGAAAGCGCCGCGGCGCCTGCATTGACCGGCGCCGCGGAATGGGGGATCGCGGCGGCAAACGCCGTCAATCAGTTCGCCGCCGCGCTGCAGGGCAAATCGACGTTCAGGAAACTGGAGATCGATCTGGCAAAAGAACAGAACGGCTTCCGAAAAGCAAACGGCGCGGCGAAAGCGTATCGCGCGACGCTGCTGTCCTTCGACGAGATCCACCGGCTAAGTGAAAAGACGGGCGGAGCAGGCTGGAAAAGCGGGACCTCCCGCGCCGGGAAACAGACGGTTTTGAAGAGCGGCGCGATCGACGAGACGATCGGGAAGCTTGCCGACATGATCAGAAAGAGCGATTTCACCGGGGCCGGAAAGCTTCTCGGCGAAAAACTGGGAGAAGCCGCGGACAGCGTGGACTGGCAGGCGCTGGGCAGAAAACTCGGAGGCGGGATTTCCGGGGCGTTTGCCCTTGCGGGCGGTTTCTTCAGCACCGGGGCGATGGAAAAGCTCGGAAGGAGTACGGCTGATTTTCTCAACGGCGTGATCGAAGGCGTGCAGCCCGAGGCTATGGGAAAGGGCGTCGCAGGTCTTCTCTTCGCGGGGGTCGAATACGGTCTGGGCGTTCTGAGGGTCTTCCGGGCCGGAGAAGCGGCGGAAAAACTCTCCGGCGTGATCCGGGCGATCCTGGACGAAACGCGAGGAAAAATCCAGGCGGTCGACTGGACGGCGGCGGGAACGGCTTTGATCGATGCTCTCGGCGCTTTTTTCGCAAGTTTTGACTTTACGGGGATCGCGGTTTCCTTCTGGGAGACCTTCGGATCCTTTTGGAGAGCGGTTTTCAGCATTTGTGCAGCCGGGGTATCCGAAGCGGCGGCAAGTTTCCTTTCGCTTTTTCGGAAAGCCTTTTTCGATCAGGACGGAGGCGCCAAAAGCGTCGGCGAAATCGGGATCGGGATCCGGGATGCGATCCTGCGGGGATTCCTCTTTTTCTGGGGCGGCACGGCATACCGGCAGGCTGTCGAGCCGTTCCTCCGCGGTTTGCGGGACGCCTTCCGACTGCCATCCGGAGACGGTTTCTTTCAGGAGAGCGGGAGGACCGTCGTATCGAAGCTCCTTCTCGGCGTTATCGAAGCGATTCGCCTGACCGGCGCCCTGATCGCAGCGACCGGCCTTTCTCTGGTGAAGGGGATCTTCGGGGAAGAAGCGTACGAAAAGGCGAAGGAGGCGGGCAAAACCGTCGTTTCCGCGGTCGCCGCCGGAATCGTCCTGATGACGGAGCGTACGCCCTTCGCGAGCCTTGCGGCGTCGATCATAAAGGCCTTTTTCAACCCGCTTTGCGGTGCGGCGAACGATTTTGACGGCAAGCTCGCCGGGATCCAGAAGAGGATGGCGGCGATCACGGCGGGAAGGGGCGGCTCGTCCGGCAATGCGGTCGCCCAGGCAAACGGTGCGCTTCCCGGCTATTACACGCAGATGAAAGCCGAAGGCGGGTATGTCGGAGCGGGGCAGCTCTTCATTGCGAACGAAGCAGGGCCGGAGCTTGTCGGTACGGTGAACGGAAGAACGGCGGTCGCTCCGAACGCGGAGATCACGGGCATTGCAAACGCGGTGTACGCGACGGGAGAGCGGGAAGTTGCGGCGATCAACAATCTGATCCGTGCGCTGAACGCGAAGGATATGACCGCAGTCGTGACCGCGGATTCCATCGTCGCGGGGCTTGCGAGAAAGAACCGCAGAGACGGCGTTTCTACTGTTCCTGTTTCGGTATGAGGTGAGATATGAGCTACGACAACAATTTTTATCCGATCACGCAGGTAAACGGCGCAAGCGTTCCGGGAGACATTCCCTGCCCGACCGGGTACACATGGAAGCTCTCGGACGTTTCGGCCTCCGATGCGGGGCGAACCGAAGATGCGCTGATGCACAAGAAGCTGATCACGCAGAAGCGGCATCTGGAACTGGAATGGGAGAACGTCTACCGGAACGAAGCGGCGGCGATCCTTGCGGCGTTCAACACGGAATACTTCGACGTCACTTATTGGGACGTTCTGACCAACGGATACCGGACGGACACCTTCTATTCCGGTGACCGCGAATCCCCTATGTATAACATGGCTTTGGGGATCCAAAGCTCTGTGAAATTCAATATCATCGAAAGATAAAGGAGAAAAAACTATGAGCCTCAAACAATGGAAGTACACGAACGGATACGAACCCTATGAAACCCTTCCCGAAGTTAATTCCGAAGACAACGGCAAAGTCCTTGGAGTCTCCAATGGGGCTTATGCCCTTGTGAATGGCGGCGGTGGTGGAGGAAGTGTTGAACTATTTGTTGTGACATACGACCCGGAAACTGGCAAAATAGATGCCTCCTATAATGAAATAAAGGCGGCAGTCAACGCTGGCAAAATTGTAAGTTGCAAATCCGTTGAGGAAGAAGAGGGTTTGCCGGGAGACCCGACTATTACTACAGAAACCGAATTTAGGGCATTACAATTCATTTACAAGCAAACCGCCGAAGATCTTGGAGAAGGCGAAACTGTTTCATACTATGCAACATTTGCAAGTCTTGAATTATTTAGCGATGATCCAGATGCGGATATGCACTCAAACTAATCTGCAATTCTCATCTTATCCCATCAATCAATAACAGAAAAGGAGTGACGGCGTGTATAATCTGAGCGAAGAGACAAAAGCGTTGTTTCAGTCTCAACCTTGGAAAGTGAATATGACGATCACGCCGACATCCGGTGGAGTTTTGACCGTGACCGACCAGAACCTCGTGATGGGGACTCTGACGGTCGACCGCTACGTTTCCACGGGGACGGAGCTTCCCGTGGGGACGGCGGCGGCGGGGGAGCTTTCCTTCACCCTCGACAATTCCGGTCACGACTACGACGGGGTGATCTTCGCGGGCGCGGAAATCTTTCTGCGGTTCTATGTGATCGATCCGGCAGACGGGACTTCCCAATATCTTCCCATCGGATATTTCACCGTGGACGAAGCCCCGCGCATTCTGGAAACCGTCCGGATCACCGCCCTCGACGCGATGGTGCAGTTCGATTTCGTCCCGGAACTGACGGTCGCCTTCCCGTGTACGGTAAAGGCTCTTGCCGAAAACCTCGCAAGCCTCGCGGGGATCACGGTGTACGGATCGCTCACCGGGCTTCCGAATTACAACTATACGATCCAGAAAGCGCCGGAGAACATCGGAGAACTGACGGCGAGACAGCTTTTGCAGTATTGCTGTCAGATCATGGGGGTAAACGCGCAGATCAACCGTGGCAAGCAGCTCTATCTCGCGCCGTATTCCTCCGCAGAGCCGACCGTATCCATCCGCGAAGAGGAGAGGTATTCCTCCGATCTCCGGGAGGATATCACCGTGACGGGCGTTTCGGTGACCTCCTCCACCGGGGATACCGCCATGAACGGGGAGGAAGGGTACGTTCTGGAAATCAAAGACAATCCTCTGATCCAGGGCGATCCCGCTACTCTCGATTTCTCCTTCCTCCGCAATATCACCTTCGCCCCCTTTACGGCGGTGACGGTTCCGATGCCGTGGATGTTCCCGATGGACAGGATGACCTTCCTGAAAAACGGCGTCGGTCACGCGGTCTACATCACGAAAATGACGCAGACCGTCAACGCCAATACTGCGTTTGAGGGAACCGGGCTTTCGGAGGTCAGAAAGGGCTACGCGACCATCGATCCCCTGACCGTCCGGGAACAGCAGATCCTCCGGGATATCCGCACGAGAGCGTCGGAGGCGGTGTCGGCGGCAGAGCAGAACGCGATCTCCTTTTCCAACGTGATCGCAAACTCCCTCGGACTTTATGATCTTTCCGTCACGAACCCGGACGGAAGCACCACCTTCTATTTCGGCGATCAGGAAACCCTCGCGGACTCCAACGTGATCTACACCTTCCGGGCAAACGGCTTCGCGTGGACGTCGAACTGGAACGGGGGAAGCCCGACGTGGGAGAACGGGATCGACGCGAACGGCAACGCGATCCTCCGGCTTTTGACCCTCTACAAGCTGACCGCCGACCAGATCGAGGCGGGGAGCATCACCGCAAACGAGATCAACCTCACCGTGAACGACGCGATCTTCGGAAGCCAGTCGGTCAACGACGTGATCGACAACAACGAAACGGTGAATGGAGCGAAGGATCAGGCAGACGCGAACAAGTCCACGCTCGATTCCCAGAAGGACTATATCAGGATCGGGAAGCTCCCCGACAACACCTACGGGGTCGCCATCGGAACGGTGTCCGGGTCGAATTTCATCATGGGAGCGCGTTTCATCAAGAACAGGCTTTCCTTCTACGACGCTTCGGGACATGAGGTCGCGTGGATCTCCTCGGCACAGCTTTACATCACGGAGGCGCGGATCGTTGCGGGCTTGCAGATGGGAGCGAAGTACAAATGGGTCATCAACACGCAGACCGACGATACGACCCCTCTGACGGGCTACGGCTCGATTGTTTTAAGGTGGTGAGACTACGGCGACCTATTCGTCCGCGTTATACAAGACCGGGTATTATCTGAAACTCGACGTAAACGAAACCTCGACCTCGGTTGCAAACAATACCTCCACGCTTTCGTGGAAGTTATATATCCAGACCACGAACGGCTATTACTTCTCGCAGATCAAGGTCGGCGCGAAGGTCGTGATCGGCGGCGTTACGGTGATCGACCGGGTGTATTCCTCCTCCTCGCAGTATTCGTGCGGCGAAAACTCTTCCGTGACGATTGCGACGGGAACCGTGACCGTTCCGCACAACCCGGACGGCACGAAGACGATAGCGGCGGGAGCGATCACCGCGTCGAACACCACGCAGACCGGGAACGTGGTTCCGAATATGAGCCTTTCTTCCGGTTCGGCTCTGGTCCTGACCACGATCCCCCGCGCCAGCACGATCACCACCACGGCGGCCTCCAATCTGATGGGAACCGTTCGGACGATCACCATCAACCGCGCTTCCTCCTCCTTCACCCATACCCTGACCTATTCCTTCGGCTCCGCGTCCGGGGAGATCACGACCAAGACCTCTTCGACCTCGGTTTCGTGGCCGGTTCCGAAATCTCTTGCCGCTCAGGTCGCCTCCGGCAGCGTTCAGAGAACCGGAACGATCACCTGTGAGACCTTCAACGGGAATACATCGGTCGGGACTTCCACCGCGTCCTTTACGGCGGTCATCCCTCCTTCCACCGTGGCGGCGGACTCCTCCTCGGTGACGATGGGAGCTTCCCTCGGCTTCACGATCACAAGAGCTGCAAGCAATCTGACCCACAAGCTGACGTACAAATTCGGAAGCGCGACCGGAACGATCGGCACCTCTCTCACGACCTCCGCTTCGTGGGTTACAAGCGCGTCCCTCGCGTCCGAAGTGGAGGCGAACAACTCCTCCGGTTCCGGGAGCGTGACCCTGACCACCTACAACGGATCGGCGACGGTCGGGACTTCCACCGCGTATTTCACGCTGAAAATCCCCGCGTCCACCTTCACGCGCTCCACGGCGACGGTGACGATGGGCGGGACGCAGACCTTCACCATCACCAGAGCCGCCTCAAACATCACGCACAAGCTGACCTACGCTTTCGGATCGCTCACGAATCAGACCATCGGAACGGGGATCGGAACGAGTAAATCGTGGACGGTGCCGACCAGCCTTGCCTCTCAGCTTTCCAACGCCAGTCAGGGAACCGTGACCGTCGCGCTCACGACCTACAACGGGACGGCGGTCTGCGGATCGACTTCCACCCTGACCTTCACGGCAAAAGCCCCGGCTTCCACGATCTCCTTCTCCTCTGCCTCGGTCAATCTCAACACGGCGGTGACGATCTCCATTGCGAGAGCGTCCACCAACATGACCCACGATCTGACCTACGCTTTCGGGTCGCTTTCGGGACAGAGCATCGGGACCGGGATCGGAACGTCGAAATCGTGGACTCCGGCGTATGCGCTTGCGGCGCAGATCCCCGCGGCGACTTCGGGGACTTGCACGGTCACTTGTACTACCAAGATCGGAACGGCGACGGTCGGAACGGCCACGAAGACCCTGACCCTCAAAGTCCCGAACAATTCCACGACGCAGCCGACGATCTCCTCCGTGACGCTGGCTCCGTCCTCCTCGCTTTCCTCGCCCTTCAACACGATCTTTATTGCCAACTACACGAAGCTCCGGGCGA
>JAFRWU010000082.1 GCA_017441705.1 Clostridia bacterium
GAGGTGACCGACGTGGGCTATGCGTATCTTTCCGATCAGGCGGCGGGGAAGGCCCTTGCGGAGGTCATGATCCAGGGGTCGAGCGAATCTGCGGAGCAGCTTTATGAAAACCTGCTCGCCGTATACGAAAAGAGCGGAGCGCTCTTCGACTGACCGGCGCCCGCAGCAGGCAGGCGGCGGATTTCGGACCGCTGAAAACGAATCCGGCGATTGCCGGAGGAACCGGACGCGACAAACCGGCAAAGCCGG
This sequence comes from Clostridia bacterium, assembly GCA_017441705.1. Lineage (GTDB taxonomy): Bacteria > Bacillota > Clostridia > Oscillospirales > QAMX01 > RUG11797. The sequence continues at coordinate 250 of JAFRWU010000082.1, forward strand.
AATCGCGGAAGAAAACGGAACAAGAGAGGTACGTGATCCCTGATATGTCGTCGGAAAACAAGGAGAGAGTCCTTTCCGGGGAGGAAAGAAGAAGGATCGCAATCGAAGAGGAAAGACAGAGACAGATCCTGGAAGAATTCAACCGGGTCAATAATCGCGTGTATACGGCCGAGGAGACCGGGAAGCTCCGGGACCTGGACCGCCGGATCGACGTCCTCAACGAAGAGAATGCGAAGCTGGAGGCGGAGCACCGGGAGAAGCGCGCCTTTTATCAGGCGCGGATCAAGGCGGAGAACGTCAAGCCGGTCCTGATCCCGGTCTATTTCGCCCTTCTGTTTTTCGCCATCGCAGACATCCTCTGCATCCTGGTGTTCAGGCACATTTTTGATCAGACGCCCATCCTTCAGTACGCCTGGGCGGCCTGCTTCCTCGCCATTGGCGTGATCGCGTTCTTCCAGGTCCGTTTCCTGCGGAAGAGCAGGAAACTGCGGGAGCCCGTGCAGGAGCGGATCACGGAACTGCAGACGAGGATCGCGGAGAACCGCAGGGAGATCAAGAGGCTCGAGGAAGAGCGGAGAAGCGTCTGACGGCAGGACTCCAAAACGACGCGCCCTTCGGGCGGATATTCAAAGAAAGAACGGCGGGGCCCTCTCCGGAAACCGGGTATCCGGAGAGGGCCCCGCCGTTTCTCCTTGCGCGCCGGACCCTCTTCTGCTATAATACAGAAAACGTATGACGGAGCTGCCGGCCGCGGCGAACGACGGACAAACGCACCGGGAGAACGGGGCGCCGGAGCGGGCGCGCCGCCGCGCTGAAAAACCGGCTGGCGTCACGGACCGGATACGCGGCTCAAAAATACGCGGATTTGCATGCGGAGGAGGCCGAAGGCGAAATGGCGAGGCGCGTGGTTTTTCTGGGGGACAGTATCACAATGGGCTATGGCCTCGATCATGCAGAAGACCGTTATTCAACGGTTTTTTGCAAAATGGCGGGGGCAAAGGAAATCAATTACGGCATTACCGGAACGCTGATGGCGCGCGCCGGTCTCAGCAAAACCGACGGCACCGCCTTTATAGACCGCTACGCGGCGATGGAGGCCGCAGATCTGGCGGTCGTGTTCGGAGCGACGAACGACTATTTCTGGACCGATGCGCCGATCGCTCCGGAGGATTCGGAGGACGATCGTTATTTTCTCAACGCGGTAAGGCATCTGTGCCTCGGGCTGAAGGGAAAATATCCGGGCGTCCCGGTCGTATTCATCACGCCGTATCAGATGCGTGGCGTCGGCAATTACCTCGGAGGGAAAGACGCGCTTGCAAGCAGCAGGCACAACACGGATCAGCGCAATTTCGTCGGATGCACGCTCGCCGATTACGTGAGCGTGCTGCGTCGGATCTGCGGGGAAAACCGGATCCCTGTGCTGGATCTGTTCCGTGATTTCAAGGCGGACGCCGCACATTCCGACGTGGACGAAGCGCGCTTTACGCTGGACGGATGCCATCCGAACGCGGCGGGCCACAGACGGATCGCGGAGATGCTGACTGCGTTTTGCGAAGGGCGCCGTCTGCTCTGATCCTGCGGCCGTCTTGTGTTGCGGTAAAAAACCGGTATAAGAATCCGGCCTGTTTTGAAGTTCAAAGAAAGAGGGGAAACGATTTGCCGATGACTGCCTGCCGAACGATCCGATTGACCGAATGGCTGATCGACAAAGACGAAACCGACGAAGGGGCGGCAAAAGGCTGGACGGCGGCCGTGTCGTCCGCAGCCAGACCGACCGTCGTGCCTTCCGTCATCCAGGAGACCTTTCCGGGTTATCACGGCGTCGCGTTTTACTGGAACCGGCTGACGCCCGCGCTCTCGCTGCGGCCCGGAGACCGGATCCTATTGCGCTTTGAGGGCGTGGATTACAAGGCCGGCGTGTGGCTCAACGGCCGTTTCCTCGGCGAAAACGAGGGCGGCGAGGTCCCGTTTTCGTTCGACGTGACGGACCTGCTGAAGAACGGAGCGGAGAACCTGCTCGCCGTGCGCGTGGTCAACCCCACGGACCGCGATATCGACGGGCTGAACGTCACGAACGTGCCGAACCGGAACAAAACAGTCAAAAAACGGGCCGGCTCCAGCCTCAATCACGGCGGGATCTGGTATCCCGTGACGCTGGAGGCGCTGCCCGCCGCCCGTATCGACGACGCGTTCTTTACGGGGGACCCGGAAACCGGCGTCCTCACCGCGCGCGCGTCGCTGCGGCTGAGCGCGCGGACCGGGATTCCCGCCAGGCTGACCTTACGTGTGTACGACAAAACCCTGGGGCGGCTTTCGGCCGCCGCGGAGGAAACCGTCCTTCTGCACGAGGGGGAAAACGCCGCCGCGCTTTCGCTCGCCGTGCCGGACCGGCGGCTGTGGGACGTGGACGATCCGTACCTGTACCGGGCGGAGCTTTCCCTGACGACGGATTTCGGGGAAAGCGCCGTTTCGGAGCAGTTCGGTTTCCGGGATTTCCGGGTGAAGGACGGGTGGTTTACTCTCAACGGCAGAAAGATATTCATCAGATCCGCGCATTCGGGCAACGCGTTCCCTGCGGGACAGATGCTGCCCGCCGTCCCCGCCATGACGCGGCAGGACCTTTATTACGCCAAGGCCTGCGGCTTCAACATGCTGCGCTCCATCGCGGGGCTCTTTCGCAAGGAACAGCTCGATTTCTGCGACGAGATCGGACTTTTGGTATATGAGGAATGCCTCGCCTCGTGGTGTCTCGGCGAAGGGGGCTATGCCGTGGGCGACGAAGCGGCGATGCTTCGCCGCTTCGTCGTGTGCACGGAAGCGATGATCCGCCGCGACAGGAACCACCCCTCGGTGGTGATCTGGGGTCTGCTCAACGAAACGGCCGACAACGCGGTCTTCGGAAACGCCGTGCGCTTTTTGCCCCGCGCAAGAGCGCTGGATCCTACGCGGCTGATCCTATTGAACAGCGGACGGTTCGACAACCGGCAGGAGATCGGTTCCGGTTCCAACCCCGGTTCCTGGGATTGGGAGCCGTTCTGGGGGCTGGAGGGCGAAACCGGCCTGCTGACCGAAGACGGCTGCGCCTCCCGGTCCGGAGCGGGGGATTTCCACAGCTATCCCGCCGTGCCGATGAGCGGGAAACACACCCGCATGCTCCGCACGCTGGGCAGAGGTTCCCGCCCGGTCTTTCTCTCGGAATTCGGCACCGGCGCCGCGTTCGACGTGATCGACGAGTGGCAGCGATTCAAGCAGGCGGGATTGAGCGAAGACCTGGAGGACGCGTCCTGGGTGAAGCGTCAGAGCGAAGCTCTGCGCCGCGACTGGGAACGGTTCGGGCTCGCGTCGGTCTGGCCGGATCCGGAAATGATGCTGCGCGAGAGCCAGCGGCTCAACGCGGACGCGCGCCTGCGGGATTTCAACGTGATCCGGTCCAACCCGCAGCTCTGCGGCTACAGCCTGACGGGACTGCTCGACCACGGTATGTGCGGCGAAGGGCTGTGGACCTATTGGCGCCGGTTCAAGCCCGGTATGTTCGACGCGGTCAGCGACGGCTGGGCGCCGCTGCGGTTCTGCCTGTTCGCGAAGCCCCATTGCTATGCGGGAGAGCCGGCGGAATTTGAGGCGGTGCTGGCGAACGACGGGGTCCTGCGGCCGGGCGCGTACGCCGCGGACTTTTCGGTGCAGGGCGCAAAAGGGACGGTCCTGCGTTTTTCCCGACGGTTTGAGATCCGGGACGACGCCTTCGCCGTACCGGTCTTCAAGGGATCCGTCCTGCCCGACTGGCCGGCCGGAAAGTATACCTTTACGGCATTTCTGCGCGACGGCGGCTCCCCCGCGGGGAACGCGGTTTCGTTTTACGTGGCGGACCCGGCGGACGCGGTGCCGCAGACGAAAAAGCTCTGTGCCGTCGGGCTTGCTCCGGAGACGAAGGCGCATCTGCTGTCCAGAGGCGTGCGCGTCAGCGAGACGACGCCGGACGGCGGACTCCTGCTCGTCGGCAAAGAGCTTACGGACGCGCAGTTTGACGCGGTCCTTTCGGCTGCCGGACGCGGCGCAAAGGCCGTCTTCCTCAACGCGCAGCTCTTCCTCGACCGGCCGGAGCTCCTCTCCGGAACGGGCGTCGCGGAGGACCTTGCCATGCGGAACCGCCCCGACTGGCTCTATCACAAGGAATGCGTGATGACGCCGGACGCCGTGTTCGATTGCTTCGGACCGGGACTGGTGGATTTCCCGCGGTTCGGGCAGACCTTCCCGCACCCCGCCCTGGAGACAAAAAAGACGCCGGACCGCGTCATCTGCCCGGCGTTCTATACGGGGTATCATGATTTTGAGGACGCCTACGGCGCGGCTCACGTGCTGAGCGGTTTTCGCCGCGGCGAAGGCGAGCTGATCTTCAACTGCTTTGCCGTCGAAGGCAATCTTGCCGGCGAACCCGCCGCGGGGCTGCTGCTGAAAGCGCTGATCGACAGGTTCTCGTGACGCACGGCGGCGGCATGATACGGCGCCGCTTTGCCGGTCCCCGCATCCCGCAGTCCGGACCCGTGAGACAAAACCGGCGTGACCGCATCGGTCACGCCGGTTTCCTGTTCGTTTTGCCGGTAACCGCTCCCTCAAAGCGGCTTCCTTACGAAACGCGCCCGGGGCGGGAGGCCGTTTTTCCGGCCCGAAAGACTCAGGCGGCCGGCTTGACGGAGGTGATGTGCGGATTTGCACCCTCGTACCAGTAGAGGAAACCCTCCAGGTCGATCACGTCGCCGACCTTCAGGCCTTCGACGGCCTTATAGACGTCGGTGTCCTGACCGGTGAGATAAAATTCGACGCAGCAGGAGAGGACCTTGCCGTCCTTGGAAACCTTGAAATACAGGTCGTCGGTCTTGTCGGCGTCGTTCTTGTAAGCGAAGGCCGCGCCGGACTCGTCGTAGGCTTCCACGGTCATGCCCTTGAAGGACACGAACAGGTTCTGGTTCTTGATCAGATCGTCGGTGCCGACAAGGCTCGTGACGTCCTTCGGAGCCGCGACGTAGGTGTCGCCCGGGATGATCTCGAATTTTGCGTCGGTGATTTCGACCTCGCCGGACCATTCGGACTTATAACCGGAAACGCGGATCTTGGTGCCGGGGACCAGGGCGTTGAATTCTTCCTCGGTGCAGGGCATCTCGTAAAGGAAGTATCCGCCTTCCTTGTCCTGGGTGTAGATGGTGGCCTTGTTGTCCCACCAGGACTGCTTGGCCTGAACGTAGGTCTCGACGGTCACGGCGGTCTGGAGCTCGGCTGCGTCGTATTCGGCGTAGCTCATGGCTTTGTTGTCGGTGCTCTTCGCGCAGGCGCCGAGAGCCAGCACCATGGCGGCAACGAGCAGAAGGGCAAACAGCTTTTTCATACGGAATCTCCTTTGAAGAGTATTTCGCTTTGGGCGATTATCTTTATTATAGCGCGGGACCGAAAGAAATCAAGGGAAATACTGCTTAATTTTGTCTCTCTTTTTTGCGTTTTTTTATCAAACCGGAGACCCACACGCCGCCGATCGCCGCCCAGGCGCCGCCGAGAGAGGCGAGCAGGACCACCGATCCCGCGGGAAGAGGACCCCCGCCGGCCGATTTCAGCCGGTAGAGCGCGGTGACGTCGGTGAAAAGCTTCGTGAAGTACGCGTCGTCCACCGTCTCCTTCCGCTTCACCGATTTCACCGTGTTTTCGACAAGCTGTCCCGCCGCGTCCCGGAGGGAGGTGGAGCCGTTGAAGACCGGCGTCACAAAGGTGTCGTCAAGATGGGAAAGCAGCAGCTTCGACGCCTTGAGCTTGACGTCGTAATACCGGGGGTCGTCGCTCCCCTCGTGGGCGAGATAGTCCCGGTAGCCGGAATCGGCGTGGGCTTTTTCGGTGACCGGCACGTATCCTTCGGTCTCCGCATAGGCGATCTGCACGTCGTTGGAAAGGAGATAGGAGGCGAAGAGCCACGCGGCCAGGACCTCGCCGGGATCCTCCTTGTTGAAAAGACAGAGCGACGGCCCCTGGGAGATCATCACGGGGTTTTCGGGATCGGTCTGCGGCACCGGATAGACCGCGGTCTCGAATTCCCGGAACCGGTCGGGGCTGATGTCGGCCAGCGGCGCGCGGCTTCCCATCCAGGTGGCGCCGGCGGTGGAATCCACCGCAAAGAGGCACTGGCCGGCGTTGAGGAAGTTGGCGGGATAGCTGGAGATCTTGAAGGTGGAAAAGGCGCCGGTGGCGGCGTGCCCCGCGATCTCGCGGAGAAGTGAACGGGTGACGTCGTTGAAAAGCAGGATCTCGCCGTCTCCGGTGGAGTAGCCGGCGTTCTTCTGCTTCAAAAGCTGGATCATCATGTTGTCGGTGGATTTGTAGATGAAGGGGATCATCACCTTCTGCCCGTTGACGGCAAAGCTGCCGTCGGGATCCTTTTTCATCGCCGCTTCGGAAACCTCCCACACGAAATCCCAGGTGACGTAATCCTCGGGCAGGGTGTAGCCGAGCTTTTCCACATAAGTTTTATTGATATAGAGGGCTTCGGTGGAACGCATGAAGGGCAGGGCGTAGGTTTCCTCCTGGATCCGGCATTCGGAAAGGAAGGAGGGGACGATCTCGTCCGCGCGGGGAGAATCGAACCGCACCTCGCTTCCGCCGAGGCCGAAGCGCGGATCGTTCATCAGTCCGTCCAGCGGCACCACGGCGTCTTTGCCGGTGAGATAGGTCGCGATGTGGTCGGGATAGGTGATGGCGACGTGGGGCGTGGTGCCGGTCTGCATATTGGTGATGACGTCGTTGTAGATCTTGCCGTAGTCCGTATAAAGGCGCATGTTGACCCGGATATCGGGGTACAGGGCCTCGAAGTCGGCGATGGCCTTCTGGTAGATGGCGGTCTGGGTCTTGTTGGTGTCGTTTTTCGCCCAGAAGACCACCTCGTAGGTCTTTCCCTCCTCAAGGCCGTCCGGCACCTCGAACGCGGCGTGCTTCCGCGCGCCGTGGCAGGAGGAAAGGAAGACGAGACAGAGGCAGAGGACGGGCAAGAGAGAGAGAAGACGGCAGGCTTTTTTCATCCCTTGGTTCCTCCTCTCGATACGCCCTCCATGATCTTTTTCCGGAACACCAGGAACAGGAGGATCAAAGGCACCGAAATCACCACCACCGCGGCCATCATGGCGGGGATGTTCTCGCGGCCGAAGCCGTTTTCCCGGATCTCCTGAATGCCGTTGGAGACCAGGAAATACGCCTTGTCGTCGGTGATCAGGCGCGGCCAGACGTAGGAATTCCAGCATTCGATGATCTTCAGGATGGTCACCGTGACGATGGTGGGACGGCAGATCGGGATCATCACCTTGAAAAGATACTTCAGATCGGAGGTGCCGTCCACCTTGGCCGCCTTATAAAGCTCGTCGGGCACCTGCTCGAAGTTTTCCTTGAGCAGGTAGATGTAGAAGACCGAGGTCACCGACGGCAGGATCAGGCCCCAGAAGGTGTTGCGCATGCCCCAGGCGGTGATGGTCTGGAAATTGGTGATGATCACCAGCTCGGTCGGGATCATCATCAGGGAAAGGAAAAACGAAAAGAGCAGATCCTTCCCCGGGAAGGAGAGCCGCGCGAAGGCGTAGGCTGCGAAAACGATCACGAAGAGCATCAGGGCGGTGGTGGCCAGGGTGAAGATCAGGGTATTCAGAAAATATCCCGCCAGCGGCACCGCCGAGAAGGCCTCCAGGTAGTTTCCCGGAGTAGGGGACAGGGTGAAGAAGGTCGGGATGTATTCGCCGTTGTAGGCGCTGTAGCTTTTGAGAGAGGTCAGGAGCATCCAGTAAAAGGGGAAGAGGACGAAGAGAGCCCAGACCGTGAGAAAGAAGTATACCGCCGCGGTGAGGATCGTTTTGCCGGCGCCTTCCCGCCTCTTTCCGGAAGGGGTTTTTTCCGGTTTCATCCGTTTCCTCCTTTCAGTCGTAAAAGACGTGCTTCCGGCTGACCATCAGGTTGACGGTGGTGACGGTCAGGACGATGGCGAACAGGATCAGGGCCGCAGCCGCCGCGTAGGACGGATAGCCGCCGCTGTCGCCGTAAAGCATGTCGTAGACGTAACCGACGATGGTGTTCATCTCCGCGGCGTTCAGATTGACGCCGAACAGGGCTACCGCGTCGCTGTAAGCCTTGAAGGCGCCGATGAAGCCGGTGACGATCAGATAAAAGAGCATCGGAGAGATCATGGGAAGCGTGATGCGGGTGAAGACCCGCCACCTCGGCGTGGCGTCGATCCGCGCGACCTTGTAATAGTCGTCGTTGACCGAGGCGAGAGCGCTGGTGAGGATCAGGATCTTGAAGGGCATGACCACCCAGATCGTGTAAAAGCAGAGGACGAACATCTTCGCCCAGTAGGGACCGTCGATGAAATCCACCGGCCCGGCCCCGAAGATCCGGAGGAAGAGGTTCGCGAGCCCGTCCGTATAGGGCGTTTTCTTGAAAAGGATCATGAAAACCAGCCCCACCGCCAGGGTGTTGGTGACGTAAGGAAGGAAATAGATCGTCTGGAAAAGATGCCGCAGCTTTTTGACGGAGGCGAGCCCCAGGGAGATCAGAAGCGCGATCCCGGTGGAAAGCGGGACCGTGATCGCCACCAGAAGCACGGTGTTCCGCAGGGCCATCAGAAAGAAGGGATCCCGGAGCACGTAGGCGAAGTTGTAAAGCCCTACGCCGAAGCTCGCGCCCGAGGTGGAATTATAGCCCTCCTCCACCGAGTAGATCATGACGTCGACGAGCGGGTAGACCAGAAATACGCCGAGAAAGAGAAGCGCGGGCAGAAGGTAAAGCCACGCCCGTAGGATGCTTTTCACGCTTTTCCCTCCTTCCCGGCTCCGTCGCCGCCGAAGGGGATGCGCTCCTCTCCGCCCTCGGGGGAGAAGAGAAGGACCTTGTTCCTTTTCAGAGAGAACCGGACGGTTTCGCACGCCGGATCGGGGGCCTCTTCGGAGGAAATGATCGCGCGCACCGCGCCGCTTTCGGATGCGGGGTGGGCCGCCACCACGCTGGTATCCCGCCCCATGACCTCCACCCGGGAAAGCCGGAGAGAGAAGGCGCCCGCGGGATCGGGAAGGAATCCCTCCGGACGGATCCCGACCGTGACGCCGCCTGCGGGAAGACCCGGGACGGGCAGGACCGCCTCGTCGCCGATGAAAAGCGATCCGTTTTCGATCCTTCCCCGGAACACGTTGACCGGCGGGGTGCCGAGGAATTTTGCCACGAAGAGATTCCGCGGAAGGTCGTAGACCTCCTGCGGCTTTCCGATCTGCTGGATCACCCCTTCGCGCATGACCACGATCTCGTCGGAAATGCTCATGGCCTCCTCCTGGTCGTGGGTGACGAAAACGGTAGTGACGCCGGTCTCACGCTGGATGCGGCGGATCTCCTCCCGGGTCTGCAGGCGCAGCCGGGCGTCCAGGTTGGAAAGCGGCTCGTCCAGAAGCAGGATCCTGGGGTGCTTCACCAGCGCGCGGGCGATGGCGACGCGCTGCTGCTTACCGCCCGAAAGCTCGCGGTGGCGGCGCCCCATCAGGCCTTCGATCTGAACGAGGCGCGCGGCCTCCCCCGCCTTTTCCGCCATTTCCTCTTTGGAAAGCTTTTCCTCTCCCCGCAGATTCTGGAGAGGGAACAGGATGTTCTGCAGCACGGTGAGATGGGGATACAGGGCGTAATTCTGGAACACCAGACCGATCCCGCGCTTTTCGGGGGGGAGGTCGGTCACGTCCTCCCCGTCGAAAAGGATCCGGCCCCCGGTGGGCTTTTCCAGACCGGAGATCAGGTTCAGCGTGGTGCTTTTTCCGCATCCCGAGGGACCGAGAAGCCCCACGAGCTTCCCGGAGGGGATGTCGAAGCACAGATCGTTTACCGCCGTTACTTCTCCGCGGGTTTTGCGGTCGTGCTTCGGAAACTTTTTCGTCAGATGGACCAGGGTCACTTTCATATCGATCACGCCTTTATACCTTCAGGAATCGACGCGGCCGGGGCCGCCTGCCTCTATTGTAGAGCATCCCGGGCCGAAAATCAACCGGAAGAGAAAAAGAAAGCCCGGTTTCCGGGGCGCCTTCGCTTTTTCCTTGACGGGAAAGGCCGGGGATGCTATCATAGGAAGGAAAGAAGAATAGGAGGGGTTCCGGTGTTTCGCAGTTTTTTGAGCTATGAAGAGTTCGGAGCCGCGGGCGACGGCTTCCGGGACGATCTCCGGGCGATCGCCCGCTGCCATGAGGAGGCGAACCGGCTGAAGATCCCGGTCCGCGCGAAGGACGGCGCGGTCTATTACCTCGGCGGGGACGATCTCACGGTGAAGATCATGACCGACGTGGATTTCGGCACGGCCCGCTTCATCATCGACGACCGGTCGCCGAAGGATCTCACGAAGGACGTCTTCGAGGTGCTCCCGGAAAAGGAGCCCTTCGAACCGGAGATCGCGTCTCTTATGCGGGACGATACGCACGTGGATTTCCCGCACGAGGGAAAGGTCTGGCTCCGGGTCTGGTCGGATGAGAAAAAGATCTTCATCCGCAAAGGTCTGAATCAGAACGCCGGGGTGGATCCCTCCGACGTGCTGCTGGTGGACGCGGACGGAAGGATCGGGACCAGGATCGACTGGGATCACCCGCACGTGACCCGCGCCCTGGCAAAGAGCGCGGAGGATCCGCCGATCACCATCCGCGGCGGCGTTTTCGAGACGATCGCCAACCGGCACGAATCGGTTTACCGGTACCACGCGAGGGGCTTCCTGATCACCCGCTCGCGCGTGACGGTGCGGGATATGACGCACCTGGTCAGAGGCGAAGGAGATCACGGCGCGCCTTACGGCGGCTTTCTTTCCATCAGCGACACCGTGGACGTCACGGTGAAAAACGTGCTTCTGACGCCGCACTTCACCTATTGGACCCAGAGCCAGATCCCCGGCGAGATGGTGCCGATGGGCTCTTATGAGATCAACTGCGGCGCTTCGATCGGATGCCGGTTCCATCACGTTCACCAGACCGTGGACATCATGGACAGCCGTTACTGGGGTCTGATGGGATCCAACTACTGCAAGGAGATGCTCTTCGAGGACTGCGTGATGTCGCGCTTCGACGCGCATATGGGGGTCACCGACGCGGTGATCCGGCGCTCGGTCCTGGGCCATATGTGCCTGAATCTGATCGGCCGCGGCGATTTCCTGGTGGAGGACACCGACGCCTTCGGCCGGGCGGTGATCAATCTGCGGCCCGACTACGGCTCCAGCTTTGAAGGCACCGTGACGATCCGCCGCGTGATCTGGCGGCCGCGGGGAGACGCGCTTTCGGTGATCGCCGCCGAGAATACCGGCGATCACGATTTCGGGTATCCCTGCTTTATGCCGCGGAAGGTGACGGTGGAGGATCTTTACGTCCGCGACGGAGAGACCGGCGCGAGGAAAGACATGACGATCCTGCCGGATTACGACCCGTCCTTCGCGCCGGGCAAGCCCTTCGCTTACCGCCCGACCGAAGAGATCGAGGTCTCCGGCGTCGTAATGGAATCGGGCGGCGGCTGGAAGAGCGCCGAACGGCCCGAGGAATACCCGGATCTCCGGGTGACAGCGAAATAAGTCGAAATGAGAAAGACGAGGCGAGCCATGAAAACCCGCATCAAAAGAGTTTTGCCGATCCTCCTTCTTGCCGCGCTGGCGTTCGGATGCGCGGCCTGCGGCAGCGTGGAGGATCTGATCTCCGAGGCGATCGGGGAGGAGATCTCCTCCCTCGTCACGGAGACGGGAAGTCCCGCAAGCGAAGAAGCGGCGCCCGGCGGAGAAGAGGAAGAGACGGTCCCGCCCGAAAGCGCGCCGGAGGAAGCCGATACGCGCGGATCCGAACCCCCGGCCGCCGGAGAGGAACCGGCAGAGAGCGACACCGGCCTTCGGGTCAGTGAGGACGGCGTCTACGATTCCAGGGACGAGGTGGCGCTTTACATTCACATTTACGGCCATCTGCCGTCGAACTACATCACCAAGAAAAAGGCCGAATCGCTGGGCTGGACCGGCGGGAGCCTGGAGCCCTACGCCCCCGGCAAGTGCATCGGCGGAGGCCGCTTCGGCAATTACGAGGGCATCCTGCCCGAAAAAGAGGGAAGGAAATACACCGAATGCGATATCGGCACCCTGGGGAAAAAGTCCCGCGGCGCGAAACGCATCGTGTTTTCCAACGACGGCCTGATCTACTATACCGACGACCATTATGAAAGCTTTACCCTGCTTTACGGGGAGGCGGGAGAATGAAAAGAGTGATACTTGACGCACGCAGGCTCGACGGCATGCGCGGCGTGCACGACGCCTTCCGGGAGGCGCTGGATTTTCCGGACTATTACGGGTACAATCTTGACGCGCTTTACGACTGCCTCACCGATCTCCGGGAGGAGGTCGCGGTGGAGATCCCCGATCCCCTCGCCCTGTCGAAGGAATTGGGAAAGCGGTACGGAAGACTGCTTGCGGTCCTGGAGGACGCGGCGGAGGAGAATCCGGCCGTCCGGGTAATCAAGGGCGAATGACGGAAAAGGGCTTTGCCGGCGCGGCCGTGGGGGAATCTCCCGGGACCGCGCCGGTTTTCGCGCTCCGCCCGGCAGGCGCCGGACGGGAAAAAGGACTTGCGCGGAGAGGGCTCTTGGTGTATAATAAAATGAAAGAATACCCTTCCCGCGGCACATTTCTCCGCCGGAAGGGACGAAACCCCAAAGCGGAACGAAGGAAAGAAAAGCGATATCATGGAAAGAAGAATGAGATTCATAGAAAACCAGATCCTGCCTGCCGTCGCCCTGCGCGGACTGACGGTGTTTCCGGGATCGATCATGCATTTCGACGTGGGCCGCGAAAAATCCATTCGCGCCCTGCGCCATGCCATGGCCCACAATATGCCCGTTTTCCTGGTGACCCAGAAGGACGTGCGGAAAAACGACCCCACCTTCGAGGATCTTTACCGCGTCGGCGTCGTCTCCTCTGTCAAGCAGCTGCTGCGCATGCCGGGGGACAATATGCGCTGCATGGTGGAGGGCACCTTCCGCGCCGGGATCGCGGAGTTTGTCAGCGACGAGCCCTTCCTTTCGGTGCGCGTCAACGCCCTGCCCGATACGAAGAATCCGCGCATGCAGGACCGCACCGAAGCGGCGGCCCGGGTCCTGAAGGAGCGCTGGCAGACCTACGCCTCTCTTTCGCCGAAGATCAGCGAAGACATGACCTTTATGGTCGAGACCGAAAACGACTATTCCCATCTTGCCGAAAACATCGCGGAAAACATCCGCATGCCCTACCAGGAACGGCAGAAGATCCTGGCCGAACGGCGTCCTTACGGCAGACTGGAGGCCATGTGCGCCTTCCTGTCCCACGAGATCGGGATCCTCTCCATCGAAAACGAGATCCAGTCCAAAACGCAGGAGAGTATCCAGAAGAATCAGAAGGAATACTATATCCGCGAACAGATCCACGCCCTCCAATCCGAGCTGGACGAGGACGAGGATCCCATGAGCGAGGCCGAAAAGTATAAAGAAAAGATCCTCGCGCTGCATCTTGCGCCCGAGAGCGAGGAAAAGCTCCTGAAGGAGGCGGCGCGCCTCGCAAAACAGGGGGCGGGTTCTCCGGAAGGCAGCGTGATCCGCACCTGGCTGGACACCTGCCTGGAGCTGCCGTGGAACGTGACCACCGAGGAAAGACGGGACGTGGAAAGCGCCGCGAAGATCCTGGACGACAAATTCTACGGCATGGAAAAGGTCAAGGAACGCATCCTGGAATTCCTGGCGGTCCGGAAACTGAATCCCGGCCTGCGCGGTCAGGTGATCTGTCTGGCCGGGCCTCCGGGCACCGGCAAGACCTCCATCGGCTTTGCCATCGCCGAGGCGACGGGCCGGAAATTCGCCCGGGTGTCCCTGGGCGGCATGCGGGACGAGGCCGACGTCCGCGGCCATCGAAAGACCTATATCGGCGCCATGCCCGGCCGGATCCTGAACGCCATGCGCCTGGCCGGAAGCCGGAACCCGGTGATCCTCCTGGACGAGATCGACAAGATGGCAAGCGATTTCCGCGGCGATCCCGCCAGCGCCATGCTGGAGGTATTGGACACCGAGCAGAATCACGCCTTCCGCGACCATTATCTGGAGATCCCCTTCGATCTTTCGGACGTTCTCTTTATCATGACCGCCAACGACGTGGGAGGCATCCCGCGGCCGCTTCTCGACCGCATGGAGCTGATCGAGCTCGGAAGCTATACCGACGAGGAAAAGCTGGAGATCGCGAAAAGGCATCTTCTGCCCCGCCAGATGAAGCGTCACGGACTGCGCGCGGCGAACCTGCGCATCCCCGACGAGGTCATGCGCTCTCTGATCACCGGCTATACCCGGGAATCCGGCGTGCGCAATCTGGAACGGACGCTGGCTTCGGTCTGCCGCAAATGCGCGAAACGCATCGCCGTCGGCGAAGCCAAATCGCTTCGTCTCACCGAAGGCAATCTGGAAACGGTCCTCGGACCGAAACGCTACCGCGACAGGAAAAAGGAGACCGAAAGCCAGGTCGGCGTGGTCACCGGCCTCGCGTGGACGGCGGTGGGCGGAGAGATCCTCCCGGTGGAGGTCAATCTCCTTCCCGGCACCGGCAAGGTCGAGCTCACCGGCAATCTCGGCAGCGTGATGAAGGAATCGGCGACCGCGGCGATGAGCTGCGTGCGCGCCCGGGCGGAAAAGCTCGGGATCGATCCCGAATTTTATAAAAAATACGACGTCCATATCCACTTCCCCGAAGGCGCGGTCCCCAAGGACGGCCCCTCCGCCGGCATCACCATCGCCACGGCGCTGGTTTCGGCCCTGACCGGCCGGGCGGTGCCGGGAGATCTGGCCATGACCGGCGAGATCACGATCCGCGGCCGGGTGCTCGCCATCGGCGGCCTTCGGGAAAAGACCATGGCGGCGCTCCGGAACGGCGCGTCGCGCGTGATCATTCCGGAGGAAAATCTACGCGATCTGGACGAGATCGATCCCAACGTCCGGTCACGTCTTTCCTTCATCCCGGCGGACACGGTGGACGTCGTATGGGAAAACGCCCTGCTTCCTCTGCCGGAAAAAGAAAGAGAGGTCTCCGACGGCGAAAAAGAGCCGGAGGAGGACCGGCCTCTCGTGATCCCGGAGGATCGCACCGGGAACGGCTCCGGACTCTACTGCCGGGGGACCGGAGCATGACGATCAACGAAAACAGGATCGGCTTTCTTACCTCGGCGGCCGACGAGAAGGGCTTCGTGGAAAGCTCTCTGCCGCAGGTGGTGTTTGCCGGACGTTCCAACGTGGGGAAATCCTCGGTGCTCAACAGCCTTGCCCGCCGAAAAAATCTCGCGCGGGTGGGGAAAACGCCCGGAAAGACGATCCACGTGAATTTCTTCGACGCGGACGGGAAGCTGCTCTGGGTGGACCTGCCGGGCTACGGCTACGCCAGGGTGTCCTTTGAAGAAAAGAAGAGATGGGCCCGCCTGATCGAAGGCTATTTTCGAAAGACCGGGACCATCGCCCTCGGGATCCTGATCGTGGATGCGCGGCACGAACCGACCGGTCTGGACCGGGACATGCTCGCGTATTTCCGCGCCGCGGAGATCCCCGCGGCCGTGGTGGCCAACAAATGCGACAAGCTGAAAAAAAGCGAGATGCCGGGGGCAAAGAAGACCATATCCGAAGCGCTGGAGGTCCCGGAGGAGGCGGTGCTTTTCTACTCCGCCGAAAACCACACGGGACGGGACGAGCTTTACCGCCTGATTGAAAGCGCGGCGCCCGAAAAGGAGAGTGAAGCATGAAATACCTGAAATACTACACCGGGAACGGAAGCGAAACGCGCTGGGCGATCCTGGAAGGCGAAACGGTCCGCCCTCTGAAGGGCCTTCCCTACGAAGCGCCGGAGACCGACGGCACGAGCCTTCCGTTTGCCGGCGTCAGGCTCGCCTGCCCCGCCGACGCCACCAAGATCGTGGCGGTGGGAAGAAACTATTACGACCACGTGATGGAATTCCACAACGAGGTCCCGAAGGAGCCGATGCTCTTTTTCAAGCCGACCACCGCGCTTCTCGACCCCGATTCCACCCTCCGGAAGCCCGATTTCACCGACCGGTTCGATTATGAGGGCGAGATCGCCGTGGTCTTCAAAAAGAAAGCGAAGGACGTCGCGAAGGAAGAGGCGCTGGACTATATCCTCGGTTATACCTGCCTGAACGACATCACCGCCCGGGATATCCAGCTCGCGGACGATCAGTGGACCCGCGGCAAAGGACTGGACGGCTCTGCGCCGGTCGGCCCCTTCGTGGCCGACGGCCTGGCGCATGACGGGATCGGCATCAAAACCTATCTGAACGGCAAGCTCCGGCAGGACGGCAACACCTCCATGATGATGTGGGACATCCCCTCGGTGATCGCCTTCGTGACGCGGTACTTCACCATGCTGCCCGGCGATATCCTCACCTGCGGCACGCCGGTGAACGTGGGGCCGATGGTACCCGGCGACGTGGTGGAGGTCGTGGGCGAGGGGATCGGGACTCTTCGCACCACCATCTGCTGATTTATGCTGAGCGGTCTTTTTACCGATTTCACCGGAACGCTGATCTCGATCCTGCTCAGTCTGCCGGGGGTGATCCTGGCCGTATCGATCCATGAATCGGCCCACGGATTCGTCGCCTGGAAGCTCGGCGACGACACGGCGAAGCTTTCGGGACGCATTTCGCTCAACCCGCTCCGGCACGTGGATCCCATCGGTCTTCTCCTTCTGATCCTGTTCCGGTTCGGATGGGCAAGGCCGGTGCAGGTCAACGTCAGAAAGCTCAAAAAGCCGAAACGGGACATGTGTTTCGTGGCGCTGGCGGGTCCCGTTTCGAATCTCCTTCTGTCCTTCCCGCTGATGATCGCCGCATATCTGGCGGCTTTCTTCTACACGGCCAATTATGCGCGTTTCGGCGACACCACCTTTTCCACCGTGCTGGAGGTCATGACCCATATTTTCGAATACGCCGCGATCATCAACGTCGGGCTGGGGGTTTTCAACCTGATCCCCTTTCCGCCGCTGGACGGATGGAAGGTGCTCGGCGCGTTCCTTCCCGTCAAGGTCTACTTCACGCTGATGCGCTACGAGCGGATCGGTATGATCCTGCTTCTGGCGCTGATGATAACGGGTCTTCTTTCGGGCCCCATGAATCTCGCGACCAACGCCATTCTGGATCTGGAGTACGGAGCGATCGCAAAAGTCGCGTCGCTCTTCATCTGACATGGAACTGAGTTTTAAGCTGGAAGCCTTTGAAGGGCCCCTGGATCTCCTGCTCTTTCTGATCCACAAGAACAAGGTGGACATCCGCGACATCCCCATCGCCGAGATCCTCCGGCAGTATCTGGAATACATGCCGGTGATCCGGGAGCAGAATCTGGACAACGTCACCGAATTCGCGGTGATGGCGTCGGCCCTGATCTATATCAAATCCCGCATGCTTCTCCCCAAGGCGGAGGAAGAGGAGGAAGAGGATCCGCGCAAAGCGCTGGCCGACGCCCTGATCGAATACAAGAAGTTCAAGGAAGCGGCCGCATGGTTCGCTCTCCGGCTCCCCGAGGGGCAGCTCACCGTCGCCAAACGGCCGGAGGACGTGGAAAGACCGCGCACCCCGGAGTATCATCACGATCCGAAGGATCTCCTGGATGCGATGAAGGCGATGTTCGTGCGGGACGAAAGGCGCAGGCCGCCTCCGCGGGAGGCTTTTTCCGGGATCCTCCGGCAGGAGATCGTCTCGGTGGAGGAAAAAAGCGAGTATATCGTCACTATCCTCAAAAAGCTCGGTGAGATCGATATCGCCGCGCTCACTTACGGAGAACGGGATAAAAAACACGCGGTCGCCGCGTTTCTCGCCATTCTGGATCTGATCCGGGACGGCGTGGCGGCGGTGGAAAGCGGAGAAACCGACGGGCAGACGCTGAAGCTCTGCGCCGGCGTGATGAAAGGAACCTGAGCCATGAGCGAAGAGAGAAGCGTTACGCGCCTGCGCGCCGCCATCGAGGCGATCCTGTTCGCCGCAGGCGATCCGGTGCACATTCTGAAGCTTGCGGAGGTCCTGGAAGAGGACAAAAAGACCATCGAAGGGATCCTGGCGGCCATGGCGCTGGACTATGAGGAGGACGAGCTGAGAGGCGTGAAGCTCCTGATCCTGGAGGACAAGGCGCAGCTGGTTTCCAAGCCCGCCTTCGGGGAAAAGGTGCTGGCGGTGCTGGAGCAGCGCCGGTCCCCCAGCCTGTCGCCTTCGGCCCTGGAGGTGCTTTCCATCGTGGCCTACCGCCAGCCGGTGACCCGCGGCGTGATCGAACAGATCCGCGGCGTGGACAGCGCCTACACCCTGACGAACCTTTTGGAAAAGGGCATCCTGGAGGAATGCGGACGGCTTGACGTGCCGGGACGCCCGATCCTTTACCGGACGTCGGAGGCGTTTCTGCGGATATTCGGGCTTTCCAGCCTCAGGGATCTGCCGCCGCTGCCGGAGGAGATGACCGACGCGCAGCTTACCATGTTCTCCGATGCGGAGGAGGAGCCGAACGAAACATGAGGATCCTCGGGATTGTGCTTTTGTCGCTTCTCGGGCTGATCCTTCTGATTCTGGCGCTTGTGCTCTTCGTGCCCTTCCGGGTATACGCGGCGTACCGGGAAAAAACCGCGACGGTCCGGATCAGATTCCTTTTCTTCCGCTATACGATCCTTCCTCAGAAAAAGAAGAAGAAAAAGAAGAAAAAGCCGAAGAAAAAGAAGAAGGAGGAAGCTCCTCCGGAAGAAGGCAAAAAGAAGAAAAAGAAAAAACTGGACGTGGGGCTTCTCGTGAAGCTTCTCAAAAAGCATCTGCCGCCGCTTTTGAAGCCCTTCCGGATCAGATCGGTCAATATGACCTGGTTTGTTCACGCGCGCGACGCGGCCGAAACCGCGCTTCTTTACGGCGCGGCGTCCGGCATGATCGCGGGGGCGCTTGCGATCTTCCAGAAGTTCGCACGCCGGTTCGAGCGTGCGCGGGTGGATCTCTTCCCCGACTACGACGGGGACAAGGGCGGCTTTTCGGGCGACGTCACGGTGTCCTTCATCGTGTTCCCGCTCCTCACGGCGGGGATCAGGGCCGTGCGCGACCTTTTCAAATACAAGATTCTCTGACCCCGGCGTACGATACGCTCAATTTGGCATTCGGATAAAAAGAACGCGCGGCGCGCGAAGGAGGCTTTCTTATGGAACAGAACAACAAACCCGGCAAGATCAACGCATTACTGGACACCACGCTTTCCAAGATCCGCGAACTGGTGGATTCCCAGACCGTCATCGGAGAACCCATCGTCATTTCGCCGAAGCTCACCCTGATCCCCATCTCCAAAATGTCCTTCGGCTTTGCCTCGGGAGGCAGCGACTTTTCCGGCAAGGACGCTCCCAACGTGCACTTCGGCGGCGGCAGCGGCGCCGGCGTCACGGTGAACCCCCTGGGATTCCTTTCCATCGCCGACCAGACCGAGGTCACCTTCGTTCCCATCGGTCCCGGCGCGGCATCTCCCGTGGAAGGGCTCCTGGCCGGCCTGCCCGGCGCCATCGGCAAGCTGAAGGATATGTTCGGCAAGAAAGGCGACGGCGAAGCCGAGGAAGCCGGGGAAGAATAAGCGGCGTATCCGCGCATCAAATCCCCCTCCGCCCCATAAGGATAGAAGGAACGATCCTTGGGGACGGAGGGGTTTTTATGTGTCGGCGGAGTATGACGGCGGCGGTTTTCTTCGGCCTTCTTTTGACGTTTTTCCGGTATCCGGCGCCGGCCTGGGCTGCGGGCGGCGCGGCGTACGCGCTTTACGACGCCTTTTCGGGAGAATTTATCGAAGAAAAGAACGCCGATGAAAAAAGACCGGCGGCCTCCACCGCCAAGATCATGACCGCTCTGGTGGCGGCGGAGGAGGGAGACCTCGCCGAAAGGATCCCGATCCTCCGGGAGGACACGGCGGTGGAGGGGAGCCGCGTTTACCTCGAGGCCGGGGAAGAACCGACCCTGGAGGAGCTCCTCGCGGGCGTCCTGCTCGCCTCCGGCAACGATGCGGCCATGGCCGCGGCCCGCGGCGCGGCGGGCAGCGTGAAGAGCTTTACGGAAAAGATGAACCGGCGGGCGGAGAGGATCGGCATGACGGGGACGCATTACGAAAACCCCACCGGTCTCGACGGGGAAGGGCAGGTCACCACCGCCCGGGATCTCGCGCTGCTTGCCGCCGAGGCCATGAAGAACGAGACCGTGGCCCGCCTTTTCCGGACCCGGTACGCGTCCTTCGGCGGTCACGTCCTGAAAAACCACAACAAGCTTCTCTGGAAAAGCGCCGACTGCGTCGGCGGCAAGACCGGCTTTACCAGGAAGGCGGGGAGATGCCTCGTATCGGTTTTTGAAAAATCGGGGAGAAGGATGATCGCGGTGACGCTTTCCGATCCGGACGACTGGCAGGATCACCTCGCCTTCGCCGACCGGTTTTACCGGGAAGTGGAGGAAAGGGAGATCTCGTTTTCCTTCCCGGTCCGGACGGCGGATTTTGAAAGGGAGGAAGGCGTCCTTCTGGCGAGCGTCGCTCTGCCGCTCCGCCCGGGGGAGAAGGAAAAGCTCACGTATACGCTGGAGGCCGATCATTTCCTCTGGCGGCTCCCGGACGAGGGAGAGGCGACGGGGCTTTTCAGGGTTTTCCTCAACGGCCGTGAGATCGCCGGCGGCGCGCCTTTTTTTGCCCCGTCGCCGGGAAGAAAGACGCGCGGGCTCCTTCAGAGCGGCAAAACCGGATAAAAAAGCGCCCCGCGGAGAGCGGGGCGGATATCGGACGGGGAAAGTGTGCGTCGTCAGGCTTCCGCAGGCGTCTCGAGCTTTTGGAGCTCTTCCTCGATGGCGAGCAGGTCCGGCAGCGTCTCCGTCTTCCGCCGCGGATCCCGGAGAAGGGCCGCGGGGTGGTAGAGCGCCATCATGCGCACGCCCTTGCGGTCGAACCATTTGCCGTGGTCCTGCGAAATGTGAAAATCGGGGGAGATGATCTTCATGGCGGCGATGCGCCCGAGGCAGACGATGATCTTCGGGCGGATCAGGGCGGTCTGCGCCCGGAGATAGGGAATGCAGGCCTCCTGCTCGTCGGGAAGAGGATCGCGGTTCTGGGGCGGGCGGCATTTGACGATGTTGGCGATGTAGACCTTGCCGCGGTCCAGGCCGATGGTCCCGAGCATGCTGTCCAGGAGCTTTCCGGCCCTTCCCACGAAGGGGATGCCCGAAAGATCCTCCTGTTCGCCGGGACCTTCGCCGATGAAGAGGATGGGGGAGGCGGGGTTCCCGTCCCCGAACACCACGTTGGTGCGCGTTTCGGCAAGCCGGCATTTCCGGCAGGCAAGACAGACTTCCTTCAGTTCATCCCAGGTCTGCATGACGATCCTCCTCTTCGATCGGTTCTTCACCTTCATTATACCGCTTTTCCGCCTGTCTTTCAACGGCTTTTCGGGCGGCGGGGGAAGGAAAAGAGAAAAACCGGACGGCGCTTTCCGGTTGACGGAGAAACGGGGATGTGCTATACTGAGGCGCGTCCGGGGATGCGAAAGAACGGAGAAGGGGGAGACGGCCGTGGGAAAGAAGAGCCGGTTTTTCATGACGCGGATCTTCCCGTGTCTCGCGGTCCTGATCGTCGATTCCCTCATCAACGTCTTCCGGATCCCCTGCATGTACAAGACGATCTTCGGGATCCCCTGCCCCGGCTGCGGCATGTCCCGCGCGCTCCTGGCCGCGCTGCGCCTGGATTTCGGGGAGGCCTTCCGGCTGCACGCCATGTTCTGGTCGATGCCGCTGATCTTCGTTCTGATCCTCACGAACGGAAAGATATTCCGGAAAAGGTGGATGAATCTTGCCCTGCTCATCGGGATCGGCGCCGGTTTTCTGGCGAATTATATCTGGCAGCTGATCCGGTTTTTTTCCTGAATCGGCGAAAAAACGCGTTTTTTTCGTTCAGACCACTTGAAATGGCCTGATCGGTATGCTATAATTCAGGGTATCAGACCGTAGAATTCCCTTCTGACGGGATCAAACGGCATATATAGGGAGGAAAGAACAATGTATTGCAAGAACTGCGGAAAAGAAATGGTTGAAGGCGCCGCCGTCTGCACCAACTGCGGCGTTGCGGCCGGCAACGGCACGGCGTACTGCCCGAACTGCGGCAAAGAAACCGTCCCCGGCGCGGCTGTCTGCACCAACTGCGGCGCTGCCCTGACTCCGGAAGCCAACGGCGAAGCGAAGTCCAAGTTGACTGCCGGTCTCCTCGGCATCTTCCTCGGCGGCTTCGGCGTCCACAACTTCTATCTGGGCTACACCGGCAAGGCCATCGGCCAGATCGCTCTGACCCTCTGCGGCTTCGGCGCGGGCGGCATCTGGGGCCTGATCGAAGGCATCCTGATCCTCACCGGCAAGATCAACAAGGACGCCAAGGGCGTTCCGCTCAAGGACTGAGCGGTTCCGGAAGACATACGATCAAAGCAATGCCCTCGCGGCATTGCTTTGATTGACCTCTTCCCGTGACGGAAGAAAAGCGCACGGATACCGGCCGCGGCACTGGCCGCGGCCGATTCTGTTTTACGAAAGGGAGAGCTTCATGTATTGCAGAAACTGCGGAAATCCCATGGCGCAGGGCGCGGCCGTCTGCCTCAAATGCGGCGTTCAGGCCGGCAGAGGCGCGTCCTTCTGCGCATCCTGCGGAAAACCGCTGGTCCCCGGCGCCGTCGTCTGCACCAACTGCGGCGTCTCCGCGGCGCCGGCGCCCGCCGCCGACGCGAAATCCAAAATGACCGCCGGGCTTCTCGGCATCTTCCTCGGCTTCGTCGGCGTCCACAATTTCTACCTGGGGTATACCGGCAAGGCCGTGGCCCAGCTGGTGCTCACCATTGCGGCGATCCTTCTGGACTGCGTCGGGATCGGCGCGATGATCCATCCGATCCCGGCTGTCTGGGGCCTGATCGAAGGGATCATGCTTCTTTGCGGTTCCATCAACAAAGACGGCAAGGGCAATCCGCTGAGGGATTGATCCGTACCGGCACGAAAGATAAAGGGTTACGATCATGTATTGCAGATATTGCGGAAAAGAAATGGTTCAGGGCGCGGCTGTCTGCGTGCACTGCGGCGCGCCTGCCGGCGCGGGCGCGGCGTACTGCCCCTTCTGCGGAAACCCGACGGCCCCGGGCGCGGTGGTCTGCCTCAACTGCGGCAGACAGACCAACGCCGTTGTGCTCGCTCCCGGTCAGGAGCAGAAATCCAAAGTCACGGCCGGGCTTCTGGGCCTGTTTTTCGGCGGCTTCGGCGTCCATAACTTTTACCTTGGCTACACCGGCAGAGCGGTCGCGCAGCTGGTGATCCAGATCGTCTGCGTCACCCTGACGGGATGCACCGCGGGGCTCCTGTTCCCGCTGATCGGGATCACCCCGACCTGGGCTTTGGTCGAGAGCATCATGATCTTTGCCGGCGGCATCAAGAAGGACGGCAAGGGGATCCCGCTGAAGGACTGAAAGACGAAGGACCGCCTGTATTCCGGAGACGCGGCAAAGCCGGGCGACCGGCTTTGTTTTATGCGGCGAAAGGCCGGAAGCCCGGCGGGAAAAGGATCTGACCAGAGATGAGAAAACCGGAACTGCTCTCCCCGGCGGGGAGCCCTGAGATCGCCCTGACCGCGGCGCGCTTCGGCGCCGACGCGGTATATGCGGGCGGAACGCTTCTCCAGCTCCGCGCCAAAAGCGCGGGGTTTACGGAGGAACAGCTCTTTGAAACCGCCGAAGCCCTCCACGCTCTGGGCAAAAAGTTTTACGTGACGGTCAATTCCTTCGCGAAGAGCGGCGAGGAAGAGGCTCTTGCCTCCTACGCCCGCCTTCTGGAGGAGGCGAAGATCGACGCGGCGATCGTCTCCGATCCCGGGGTGATCGCCCTTTTCCGGGAGAAGGCGCCGGGAGTCGAACTGCATCTCTCCACCCAGGCCAACTGCCAGAATCACATGGCCGCCCGGGTCTATCATGAAATGGGCGTGAAGCGGATCGTCCTGGCGCGGGAGCTCGCGCTTTCCGAGATCGCGGAGATCCGCGCGAAGACGCCGCCGGACCTTGAGCTGGAGGTCTTCGCTCACGGAGCCATGTGCATGGCGTATTCCGGCCGGTGTCTGATCTCCTCGTATCTGGCGGGACGAAGCGGGAACCGCGGCGAATGCGCCCAGCCCTGCCGCTGGCAGTACGCCCTGACCGAAGAGAAGCGTCCCGGGGAATTCTATCCCGTTTTCGAGGAGGACGGCATGACCGCGATCCTTTCCTCCCACGATCTTTCCACCCTCGCCTTCCTCGACGATATCCGGGAAACCGGCGTCGACGCCGTGAAGATCGAAGGCAGAATGAAAACCGCCTATTACGTCGCCACCGTCACCCGCGCCTACCGGCTCGCTCTCGACGGGCTCTGGCCGGTGCCGCTCCTGGAGGAGGAGCTGGAGGCGGTCTCGCACCGTCCGTATTCCCGCGGCTTTTATTTCCGGGAAGAAAAGACCGGTCCGCAGAACGACGGCCTCTACCGTCAGAGCCGCAGGGTCGCGGCTCTCGTCCTCGGAGAGGAAGGGGGACTTCTCCGGATCGAACAGAGGAATCCCTTCTCGCTGGGCGACCGGCTGGAGCTTCTGAAGCCGGGCCTCCCCGGCGAGAGTTTCCGCCTCTCGCACATGACGGCCGCCGACGGGACGCCGGTCGAAAAGGCGCCTCATCCCCGGGAAAACCTTCTGATCGCCTGTCCGTTCCGGGCGGAAAAGGGCGACATGCTCCGCATCAAGGCGGAATAATCCGTTTCAAGAAAGGAAACGCCACCCATGCCTGTCAAGATCCCCGATACGCTGCCCGCCTTCAAAACGCTTTCCGACGAACGCGTCTTCGTCATGTCCGAGGAGCGGGCTCTTCACCAGGACATCCGTCCCCTGAAGATCGCCATCGTCAACCTGATGCCCACGAAGATCGCCACCGAGACGCAGATCCTCCGGTGCCTTTCCAACACGCCGCTTCAGATCGAACCGGATTTCATCATGACCGCCTCCCATGTGTCCAAAAACACCTCGGAGGAGCATCTCAACGCCTTCTACAAGACCATGGACGAGGTGGAGGATACCCTCTACGACGGGATGATCGTCACCGGCGCGCCGGTGGAGCAGATCGATTTCCGCGACGTGGATTACTGGGAGGAACTCTGCCGGATCTTCGCATGGAGCGAGACCAACGTCTATTCCACCATATTCATCTGCTGGGCGGCGCAGGCGGGGCTCAATTATTTCTACGGCGTTCCGAAATATCCCCTTCCGGAAAAGCGCTTCGGCGTTTTCCGTCACAGGATCCTCGCCGAAAGAGAACCGCTGCTCCGGGGCTTCGACGATTTCTTTTACGCGCCGCATTCCCGCCATACCGAGATCCGGCGGGAGGACGTGGAGAAGGTCCCCTCTCTCCGGATCCTGGCCGAATCGGACGAGGCGGGGGTCTATCTCCTCAACGATCGGAAAGCCCGGCGCGTTTTCGTCACGGGGCACCCGGAATACGACGCCGACACGCTGGCAAAGGAGTATTTCCGCGACAAGGAAAAGGGACTTCCGATCCACGTTCCGGTGAATTATTTCCCGGAGGACGATCCTGCGAAAAAACCCATGGTGCGCTGGAGATCCCACGCGAATCTGCTGTATACCAACTGGCTCAACTACTACGTGTACCAGGAGGTCCCCTTCAATATCCGCCATATCCGCGACTGGGGGAAATAACCGTCCGCATTCCGCAAGACCGGCGCCTCCCTTCGCCCCGTTCGGGGAAGAGGGAGGCGCCGCGGCAGCTCCTCCCGATTGACAAGCGGAGGGAAAGATGCTATGATGAAGAAAAACCGTTATCCGGCGAAGGAAAGAGGAGGAAGGCAGTTTTGAAAAACTTTACCTATTACGCTCCGACGAGGATTTTCTTCGGAAAAGGGGAATATAAGCGCGTGGGCGAGATCGTCAGGAGCTACGGCTTCCGGAAGGTGCTTTTGCACTACGGCGGCGGCAGCATCAAGCGGTCCGGCCTTTTCGACGAGGTGACGGGATCCCTCCGCGACGCGGGGATCGCGTATGTCGATTTCGGCGGTGCCCAGCCCAATCCCACCCTGGAGCACGCCACCGAGGGCATGAAGATCTGCGTGAAAGAAAACGTGGATCTGGTGCTGGCGGTGGGCGGCGGCAGCGCCATCGACTCGGCCAAGCATATCGCCGTCGGCGCAAAAAACGACTGCGACACCTGGCGGTTCGCCATGAAGGAGGACACGCCGAAAGGCGCGCTCCCGGTGGCGACCATCCTGACCATCGCCGCTTCCGGAAGCGAAATGTCGGCCTCCGCGGTGATCTCCAACGAAAAGCTGGGGCTGAAGAGAGGATACAATTCCGATTATCACCGGGCGCTCTTTTCGATCCTGTCGCCCGAACTGACCTTTACCCTTCCTCCGTATCAGACCGCCTGCGGCGTCACCGACATCATGATGCACACTCTGGAACGCTATCTGACCCGCCCGGGCGAGGCGGCCGTTACCGACCGGGTGGCCGAAGGCCTCCTCAGGACCGTGATCGAGGCCGGCAGAGCCGCCCTCAAGGATCCCTGCGATTACGAAGCCCGCGCCAATCTGATGTGGGCGGGAAGCCTTTCCCACAACGATCTTACCGGCCTGGGCAGAGATTTCTTCATGATCTCCCATCAGTTCGAGCATGAGATCAGCGGCATGTTCCCCGAGGTCGCTCACGGGGCGGGCCTTGCGGTGGTGTTCCCGGCCTGGGCAAAGCACGTGTATAAAAGACACGCCGCCCGCTTCGCGCGCCTGGCGGAGGTCCTTTGGGACATCCGCGAGGGAAGCGACGAGGAAAAGGCGCTTGCCGGCATCCGCGCGTTCGAAGCCTATTTCCGGGAGATCGGCATGCCCACCCGTATGCGGGAGCTCGGCATCGGCGAAGAGGCCTTCCGGCCTATGGCCGAAAAATGCACCGCGAACGGCACGAAGATCCTTTCCGCCATCGAGGATTACGACACGGACAAGATCGTCGAGGTCTTCCGGCTGGCCGACGCCGCGGATTGACGGCGCCGGAAACGGCCGGTCCGGTATTTCTGAGAAATCAGAACAGATACTAAAAATATAAGTATATAGGAAAGGAATCCCTTTATCATGAGCGAAAACTGCACCCACGACTGCTCCACCTGCAGCGCAAACTGTTCAAGCAGAGAAGGCGGTATCCCCAAGGAAGCGCCGAACGCGCTTTCGCATATCAAAAAGGTGATCGGCGTCGTTTCCGGCAAGGGCGGCGTCGGCAAATCGCTGGTCTCGGCCCTCCTGGCCGACGGGATGAAGAAAAGAGGAAAGAACGCCGCGGTGATGGACGCCGATATCACCGGCCCCTCGATCCCCCGCATCTTCGGGATCCGGGGAAGAGCGGAAGGCTGCGAAGACGGGCTGTTTCCCGCGCAGTCCAGGGGCGGCGTGAAGATCATGTCCATCGACCTGCTCCTGGAGGATCCGAAGGATCCGGTGGTCTGGCGCGGACCGGTGATCGCCGGGGTGGTCAAACAGTTCTGGACCGAGGTCATCTGGGGCGACGTGGACTATATGTTCGTCGATATGCCTCCGGGGACCGGAGACGTTCCCCTGACCGTGTTTCAGTCTCTGCCGGTGGACGGGATCCTGGTGGTCGCTTCTCCGCAGGATCTGGTGGCGCAGGTGGTGGGCAAGGCCGTCCGGATGGCCGGTCTGATGAACGTCCCCATCCTGGGCGTGGTGGAGAACATGAGTTATGTTCTCTGCCCCGACTGCGGCAGAAAAATCTATCCCTTCGGCGAAAGCCGCACCCGTACTCTCTGCGAGACCTACGGGCTCCCGCTTCTGGCGGAGATTCCCATGGATCCTTCGATTGCGAAGGCATGCGACGAGGGAACGCTGGAATCGCTCAACGCCTCCTTCCTTGAGGGGGCCCTGGACCGGGTGGGAACTCTTTGAAGCGCGACGCCGCCCTGTACGGACAATCGTCCGCGCAGGGCGGAAAAAACGGCTTTTTCCCCGCCCTGAGATCGACTGTCTTTTCGATGCGGACAGCGAAGTGACGAAAATTTGGTAAATTCCGTCAACTTTTCCCCTTTGATTTGTCATCTTTGCCCGAAAAAAACAGTTGACTTGCAGGGCAATACTTGATATAATTCATCGTAGTATTCCCCGGAGGGGCCTTTCTGGGCTTTTCAGGGGATGCGAAGCCGCATAAAGCGGCGAATATAATACTTTCGTGCAGCGAAAGTGCCGTCTGGCGCGTCGGTCACTTCCCCAAGCACGGAAAACGGAGGAATACACATGAAGAAGTACGCAAGACTCCTCAGCCTCGTGCTGGCAGTGTTGATGTGCTGCAGTCTGCTCGGCGGATGCTCCGGTAACAAGGCCAAGGGCCAGGTTATCATCGGCAACTCCACCGAAGCAAACGGTGACTGGGCCTACGGCGCATTCACCAGCTCCATCAACGCCACCGATCAGGACGTCATCACTCTGACCGACGATACGGTCACCGTTACCTCCAACGAGAGCGGCGACTATGTCATCAACAAGACCGTCGTGAAGAATTATGAACGTTCTGAAGACGCTGACGGCAACGTCACCTACACCATCGAGATCAACAAGGGCCTGAAGTTCAACAACGGCGATCCGATCAACGCTGTGAACTTCCTGGCCTGGCCGCTCTTCACCCTGAGCGCTGCCGGTAAGGAAATGGGCACCACCACCGCTGCCTACGACCAGATCCCCGGCGGTACCGAGTACAGAGAAGGCAAAGTCAGCTATCTGGCCGGCTATCGCCTCCTCGGCGATTACAAGTTCTCGATGACCACCCTGAAGGTCGGTCCTTCGGGCACCGCTTATCTGCCCTACTACTATGAACTCGCCAACGCCTCTGCCCGCGCCGTGAACCTGGATTACTGGTTCGGCGAAGGCTGGACCGTCAAGGATGACGGCGAAGGCGCTTACCTGGTAAAGACTGACGGCACGGCTCTCGCCGCCGACCTGATCAAGGACAAGGTCACCGCCGCTCAGTATGCCACCTCTGACCGCGTCACCGCCGGTCCGTACAACCTCGTTTCCTTTGACAAGAGCGCCAACCAGATCACTCTGGAAGTCAATGAGAACTATGCCGGCGACTTCAATGGCCGCAAGCCCAGCATCGCGAAGCTCATCATCGTGAAGACCGAAGACGACACCGTTATCGACACCATCGCCACCGGCGGCATCCAGATCTACTCCGGTATCGCCGACGGTAACCAGGTCAATGCGGCCATCGACCTCATTGACAAGGGCACCATCGACAGCTCCTACTGCCAGTACGACCGCGCGGGCTTCGGTTACTTCCAGTTCGCCTGCGACCTCGGTCCTGCCCAGTACAAGGAATTCCGTCAGGCCGTTGCTTATCTGCTTGACCGCAACGAGTTCGCCAAGACCTTCTGCGAAGGCTGGGGCGGCGTCGTGCACGGCCCGTACTGCACCGCGTTCAGCATGTACAAGGACAGCAAGGATCTGCTTGCCCAGAAGCTGAACACCTACGACTACAACCCGACCGAAGCTGTGAAGCTTCTCGAGCAGGCCGGATTCGTCTACAATGAAGACGGCACCGACTACACCAGCGGCATCCGCTACAAGAAGGTCACTGCTGAAGAAGCCACCAACTACGAACAGTTCTGCAAGAAAGTCGGCAACGACATTCTGATGCCTGCGAAGCTCAACTGGGCTTCCTCCGAAGGCAACTCGGTCTCCGACCTGCTGGTGACCATGCTCGCCAACGGCTCCGCCACCAAGGAAGCCGGCGTCGAGATCACCCAGAATCTGATGACCTTCCCCGAACTGCTCAACTACATGTATCGTCAGGATGCTTACGGCCTCGGCGGCGATTACTCCGTCCCGACCTACAACATGTTCAACCTGGCGACCGGCTGGAGCTCCGGTGCGTACGACTTCTCCTATGAGTTCACCACCGATCCGGGTTACCTCGAAGAAGGCTACAACACCACCCACCTCTATGATGAAGAACTGGATAAGCTCTCCATGGATATGGTTTACGGTGTGAAGCCGGATGACTACGCCACCTACCTGAAGACCTGGCAGGATTTCGTCATCCGCTACAACGAGATGCTCCCGAGAGTTCCGCTTTACGCGAACATCTACGTCTCCATCTATCCGAACACCATCAAGAATTATCAGGAGAACTCCTTCTGGGGTTATTCCCGCGCGATCCTCTACGCTGATTACATCGGCGACTGATCGATCCTGATCGGAATCGGATGACGGCAGGTTAGACTGTCCGACATAGCGACAAAAGGCCTCCCTCCTTTATGGGGGGAGGCCTTTTTCCCATCACAAAGGCTTGATCTGATCCCCCCGATCCGCCTGCGCGGGGAAGAGGGCGCTCTTATCTCCCTTCGGGAGGATGAGGTGCGGCCTTTGTGCAGGGGCCGGGGCGCGGCCCTTCTTCGCCAAACGCCCCCAAACCGATGTGACATATTGAACGGAGGCTTTTAAGAGATGAGCAAATATCTCCTGAAGCGTATCGTGTATCTCGTCATCGTCTTTTTCGTGGTGTCGCTGATGATGTACGCGATCTACAACCTGATCCCCAGCGATCCGGCCATGATCCAGATGGAACCTCTGCGCAAGACCCTGAAGCCGGATATCTGGCAGCAGCAGTACCAGGAGCTGCGGCAGGAAATGGGCCTGAACGACAATCTTCTGGTGCGCTACGCCAGGTGGATGGGCTTCATCCCGGACGTGAACGGCAAGTTCAGCGGCATGCTGGAGGGCGACTTCGGGCGGTCCATCAACTACAAACGTCCCGTGGTCGACATCATCGGAACGCCGATGCTGAACACGATCATCCTGAACTTCCTTTCCACGATCCTGACGCTGGCGATCACCATCCCGCTCGGCATCTACTGCGCGGTCCACGCCCGCAAGGCGTCTGACAGCGCGATCCAGGCGGCCACCGTCGTGGGGTACAGCCTGCCGACCTACCTGATAGGCATCCTCTTCATCTTTATCTTCGCGGTGGTTTTCAGGATCTTCCCCACCGGCGGCGCGAAGACCCCGGGCTCCAGCTACACCGGGATCATGGAATTCCTTGACCGCCTCCATTACATGGCGCTGCCGATCCTGGTCCTGGTCTTCACCGGTCTGGCCGGCATGACCCGCACCGTCCGCGCCGCCATGATCGACACCCTGTCCCAGGATTACATCCGCACGGCCCGCGCCAAGGGCCTGAAGGAGAAGGTCGTCATTTACAGCCACGCCTGGCGCAACGCCCTGCTCCCGGTTTCCACCTCCATCATGGGCTGGATGATCGGCGTGTTCACCGGCGGATCGCTGGTCATTGAAAACACCTTCGCCCTCAACGGCACCGGCCGTCTCTACTGGAACGCGCTGACCACCACCGACTACGAGCTGGTTCTTGCCATGCAGATGTTCTACACTCTGGTCAGCCTGGTGGGCGTCCTTCTCACAGACCTGAGCTACACGCTGGTCGACCCGCGTGTACGCATCGATAAATAAGGAAAGGAGCCACGAACATGAGTGAAAAGAATAACGCGGCTCCGAAGCAGCCGAAAAAGAAGGAATTCTTCCTCTTCCGTTGGATCAAAAGAGCGTTCTTCCCCAATCGGGAGCTGGACATCTACGCCGAGGAACAGCTGCAGAGCCCGGTACGCCTGGTCATCCGCAACTTCTTCTCCAAACCTCTTTCGGTCATTTCCCTTTGTCTTCTGATCCTCATCGCACTGCTCGTCTTCATCGCGCCGAATTTCGTCATCCTTGATCTGGGCGAACAGGACAGCACCCTGATGAACATCTCCCCGGGCTTCAGCATCATGAATTACCCGAGGGCTCTGGAAAAGAACGGGATCGCCGATATCTCGGTCGGCAACAACTATGCCGTCGGCGTCGATAAGGCGGGACACGTCTACGCCTGGGGCAAGACCCGGGTCTCCAGCGTCATCAATCTTTCGGATATCCCCGAAGAGGTCCTGAATGCGAAGATCGTCAAGGTCTCCGCCGGCAGCGACTTCATCCTGGCTCTGGACGAGCGCGGCACCGTCTACGGATGGGGCAACAACCGCCTGCGCCAGCTCGTCCTTCCCGACGAGATCGACAGCAACAACCGGATGCACGAATTCGGCATCAAGGAGATCCACGCCTCCGATCAGTTCTCGGCCGCTCTGACCGACGACGGACGGGTGTTCCTCTGGGGCAACGGCAACTTCGTGGATCTTTCCTTCCGTGAGGAATTCAGCGGACACGTCAAGAGCCTGGCCCTCACCAACAGCGCTTACGTGATCCTCACCGATGACGGCGCGGTCAAATGCGCCAACGATCACGCCAGCACCACCATCACCAAGATCCCCGAGGGACTGGAATCCGGCGTCGTCAGCATTACCGCCAGCTCCAACTGCGTGGCGGCCCTGAAGGAAGACGGCTCGATCGTCGTCTGGGGCGCCTACACCAAAGGCGAAGACAAGATCCCGGAATTCTCCTCCAAGGTCGTCGAGATCGAAGGGGGCCGCTACCACTTTGTGGCGCGCTGCGAAGACGGCAGCATCGTCGGATGGGGCAGCAACCGGTATAACCAGCTTGACGCGCCCAAAGCGGCCGTGACTCAGAAGATCGACAGGATCTTCTCCGGCTCCTTCCAGAACTACGCGCTGACCGAAAGCGGCAAGCTGGTCACCTGGGGCCTCAAGGGCTTCCTGCTCGGGACCGACACGCTGGGACGCGACATCTTCGCCCGGCTTGTCAACGGCGGCAAGATGACCATGACCATCGGTGCCATCGCGGTCATCATCGAAACCATCATCGGCATCATTCTCGGCGGTATCGCCGGGTACTTCGGCGGCGTGGTCGACATGGTCATCATGCGCATCGCAGAGGTCGTGTCCAGCATGCCCTTCATCCCCTTCGCCATGATCCTGTCGGCGGTCATCGGCACGCGGATCTCGGTGGAACAGCGCATGTATCTCATCATGATCATTCTGGGCATCCTGTCGTGGCCGGGCATCTGCCGGCTGGTGCGCGCCCAGATGTTCGCGCAGCGCGAAATGGAGTACGTCGTGGCGGCGAAAGCCCTCGGCGTCAAGGAATCGAAGATCATCTTCGGCCACATCATTCCGAACGTCATGTCGGTCTGCCTGGTCACCGTCACCCTTGCCTTCGGTACCGCGATGCTGACCGAATCCACGCTTTCCTACCTGGGCTTCGGCGTTCCGCTGCCCACCCCGACCTGGGGCAACATGCTCTCCAACGCCAAAAACAGCATCGTCATCCAGAACTACTGGTGGAACTGGCTGTTCGTCGGCGCGGTCTTCGGCATCGCCTGTATCTGCATCAACCTGATCGGCGACGGTCTGCGCGACGCGCTCGACCCGAAGGCAAACGGACGATAAGGAGGGGACAGATTTGGAAAACAAGTTTTTGCTGAAAGTCAAGGACCTCCATACCTACTTTACTTCGAAGCGCGGCCTGATCAAGGCGGTCAACGGCGCCTCCTACGCGGTCCGCGAAGGAGAGACCCTGGGCATCGTCGGCGAGTCCGGATCGGGCAAGAGCGTCTCGGCCATGAGCATCCTGCGTCTTCTGGACGGCAACGGCTTCATTGCCAGCGGCGAGATCGAATTCGACGGCCGCGACCTCACCAAGATCTCCATGGATGAGATGTACAAGGTCCGCGGAAACGATATCTCGGTGATCTTCCAGGAGCCCATGACCAGCCTGAACCCGGTGTTCACCGTCTCCAAGCAGCTCTCCGAGGTGTTCATGATCCACCAGGGCATGGACAAAAAGCAGGCGGCCGAAAAAGCGGTGGAGATCCTCCGCGACGTGAAGATCCCGAATCCGGAGATCGTCGCGAAGCAGTATCCGCACCAGCTTTCGGGCGGCATGCGCCAGCGCGTGATGATCGCCATGGCGCTGGCCTGCAAGCCCAAGCTCCTCATCGCCGACGAGCCGACCACGGCTCTCGACGTGACCATCCAGGCGCAGATCCTTCGCCTGATGAACGAACTGAAAAAAGAGCAGGGGACCAGCATCCTCTTCATCACCCACGATCTGGGCGTCATCAATCAGATGGCGGACTACGTGGCGGTCATGTACTGCGGCCAGGTGGTGGAGCACGTCCCTGCCAAGGTGTTGTTCGATCCCAAAACAGAGAATTCCCACCCCTATACCGAAGGTCTGATGGTATCCATCCCGCGGCTCGACACCCCGGCCAACCAGCGCCTCGAGGCGATCCCCGGCGCGGTGCCGCATCCGCTGGATCTGCCGAAGGGCTGCAAATTCGCGCCGCGGTGCAAATACGCCACCGACAAATGCCGCGAGACCGAGCCTGAGCTGGTGCACATTTCCGACACCCAGCAGATCAGATGCTTCTATCCCAACAAGGAGGAACGTCAGCATGGCAGAGGATAAGAAAGTCTTACTGAAGATCACCAATCTGAAGCAGTACTTCCCCCTGAAGAAAAAAGGCATGTACGTCAAGGCCAACGACGGCATCGACGTGGAAATCTACGAAGGCGAGACCCTGGGCCTGGTGGGCGAATCCGGCTGCGGCAAATCCACCTTCGGACGCACCGTCCTGGAGCTGTATCCCCAGACCGACGGCCGCACCATGTACTACGGCCGCACGATCGACGAGATCGCGCCGAAATACATCGAAAAAACGATCCGTCATCTGCCCAAGCTCCGTGAAAAGGCCAGGAAGCTGCAGACGAAGGCCGACGAGGCGCAGAAGGCGTTCGACGAAGCCAAGCCCGAGGAGCAGGCCGCGAAAAACGAAGCTCTGCGTCAGGCGAAGCGCGACGCGGACGCCGCTCTCTGGAACATCGCCAACGTCTTCGGCGGCTTCATCACCCTGGACGACACCAAGCCCGCGCAGGACGCCAACGAAGCCATTCAGAAGCTTTCGGTGAAGCTTCGCAATCTCAACAGGGTCCGTGCGAAACACCAGACCATTCTGGAAGACCTGGAATATCTGGAAGAGAAGAAGGGCGGCAAGACGCAGAAGATCGCGGCGAGAAAAGAAAAGATCGCCGCGGTGGACAAGGAGATCGAAGGGATCAAAGCAGAGCTGAAAACGGCGCACAAAGCGCTGCAGGATCTGCGCATTCCCTACAAGGACGATCCGGAGTTCCAGAAATACGAGATCTATCGCGACGACGGCATCGACCTGGCGCGTCTGACCGGGAACGAAATGCGGCATTTCAGAAGCGATCTGCAGCTGATCTTCCAGGATCCGTATTCCTCTCTGAACCCCCGCATGACGGTTGGCCAGATCATCAGCGAAGGCATGGTTGCCCACGGCCGCTTCCGCAAGAACAGTCCTCGTATGCAGGATAAGATCCTGGAGACCATGGATATGTGCGGCCTGGCGCCCTACTTCATCCACCGGTTCCCGCATCAGTTCTCCGGCGGCCAGCGGCAGAGGATCGGCATCGCCCGCGCTCTGTCCACCGATCCGAAGTTCGTCATCTGCGACGAGGCGGTCTCGGCTCTGGACGTTTCGATCCAGTCCCAGATCATCAACCTGCTGCAGGATCTGAAGGAAAGTAAGAAGCTGACCTATCTCTTCATCACCCACGACCTGTCGGTTGTCAAATACATATCCGACCGCATCGGCGTGATGTATCTCGGCAACCTCGTGGAACTCTCCGACGCGCAGGAGATGTTCGATCATCCTCTGCATCCGTACACCGAGGCGCTGCTTTCCGCCATCCCCACCACCAACGTGGACGACAACCGCGATCTGGTGATCCTGGAGGGCGATATCCCCAGCCCGGTGAACCCGCCGAAGGGATGCAAATTCCACACCCGGTGCAAATACTGCACCGAAATCTGCACAAGGATCACCCCCGAATGGGAAGAGGTCCGTCCCAATCACTTCGTCGCCTGCCATCACGTGCTGGAAAGCGGCATGAAGGAAAAGGAATAAGCAGAAAAGACCAAAGGCGCGCCGCACATTCCGGAGGACCGGAAGAAGGCGCGCCTTTTTTCTAAAGGGAGTCGGTTATGTTTTTCTCCAAAAGAATCAAAAAGAGCTTTGAAATCATGGAAGAGAGGAACCGCCGGTATCTGGAAAGCGTCCGGGACGGGAACGCCGCGGAGCCTTCCGTGACCGACGGCGCCGCCGGAGACGGAGAAGAGGAAGCGGCCCCTTCCGCCGGGGAGATCTCCGAAGACGGACGCGGCGCAGAGGCGCAGGCCGCGCGGGAGATCGAAGAGGAGATCGGGGAGGACGTCGGGGAACTTGCGGCGGAAGGATCTGCGGAGGATCCCGAAACCGCGGAGAAGGAAACCGTCCGACGGATGCGCTACGCCCCGGTCAGGGACCTTTCCGCGGAAGAGGCGGAGGAAAAGGCGGAGGAATTCCACCGGGAGGAAAACAAGCTGGAAAAAGGCGACATCCCGGCCATGATCCTTTCTGCGATCCTGGTGTTCGGCCCGATCTTTCTGGTGCTCGGAGGCATTCTCGCCCTGGCGTGGATCCTTCTGCATTGAGCGCGTTTTTCGAAAAGAATAACGGCTGTCCGGCGCCGGAGGCGGAACTTATCCGTCCCCGGCGCGTCATATGCTTTGTATATCCGCAAAGAACAGCGCATAAAGGAGTTTTTCTATGAAAAAGTCTTGGATGATCCTCTGCTTCAGTCTGATCCTGGGGCTTTTTGCCTCCTGCGGCGGAGCGGGCGAGGTCGCTTACGTCCAGTCGGTCGGGATGCTGGCCGGCATCGGACCGGCAGGCGCCCTCATGCGCTTCGGCGGGATCGTCGCCCCGCAGAGCACCGCTTCCGTCGACAAGGCAGCCGATCTGACCATCGGCGAGATGAAGGTCAGGGAGGGCGACGAGGTAAAGAAAGGCGATCTGCTCTTTGTCTATGACGCCGACGAAAGCAGACTGAATCTGGAAAAGGCCCGCACCGAACTGGAACAGCTCAAAATGAGTCTTCTCCAGAACGAGAAGGATCTGGAGACCCTGAAAAAGGAGAAGGAAAAAGCCTCCAAGGATCAAAAGCTCGCCTATACGCTGGAGATCCAGGAGACCGAAACCAATATCCTGGAGCTGAAATACAACCTCTCCGAAAAGGAAAAGGAGATCGCCCGGCTGGAGGAAAGCCTGGAGAATCTCGAGGTCAGAGCCCCCGTGACCGGACGCATCCAGTCGCTGAACGAAAACGGCGGCAGCGACAGCATGGGGAACCCGCTGCCCTTCATGACCATCGTGGAGACCGGCAGGATGCGCGTCAAGGGGACCCTGAACGAACAAAACGTCCTTTATATGTCTGAGGGGATGCCGGTTTTGATCCGTTCCCGCCTGGACGGGACGATCTGGCGCGGTACGGTCGCCGCGATCGACTGGGAAAAGCCGGTATCCCAGAGCAGCGATTCCTATTACGGCGCCGCCGCGGAATCCTGGGAAAAAGGGGTGCCCACCACCGCCGAGGTTCCGAATGAGGGAACCTCCGCCACCCGCTATCCCTTCTACGTGGAGCTGGAAAGCGACGAGGGGCTCCTGATGGGTCAGCACGTCTATATCGAGCCCGACGTCGGGGAAAACGGGGACGAAGCCGCCCTCGTGCTGGATGCGGCCTTCTTCAGCGACGCCGCGGAAAGCCCGTGGGTCTGGGCGGAGAACCAGAACGGCAGACTGGAAAAGCGCTCCGTCACCCTCGGCGCTTACGACGAGATGCGCAGCGCCTATCCGGTGCTTTCGGGTCTCGGCGCCGACGACAATATCGCGTTCCCGGAGGAAAGGCTCCGGGAAGGGATGCGCTGCGTCCCCTATGAGGAAGCGGAGATCGATCCGGACGTCGTCAAGGAAGGCGGCTGGAACGCCGAAGAGCCGGGCTATGAAGAGGAGTTCGCGGACGACAGGATCTTCGAAGGCGCCATCGTCGGCGGAGAAGAAAGCTTTGACTTTGCCGGGATCGAAAAACCCGCCGAAAGCGAGGCTTACGCCGCAAGCGAAGGGGGGATTGGATGATCCTCGAAATGCGTGACATCGTCAAGGAATACACTCTCGGGCGCACGGCGTCCCGGGTCCTCGATCACGTGAACCTGACGGTGGAAGAAGGAGAGTATCTGGCGATCATGGGCCCGTCGGGCTCGGGAAAGACGACGCTTCTGAATCTGATCGGCTGTCTGGACGTACCGACCTCCGGCTCTTACGTGTTCGCGGGACGGGACGTGACGAAGCTTTCGCAGAAGCAGCTTGCCGATCTGCGCAACCGGGAGATCGGATTCGTCTTTCAATTCTTTTATCTCCTTGCGAATATGAACGCCATCGAAAACGTGGCTCTGCCCCTGCTCTATCAGGGGGTGCACAAGAAAGAGCGCATGGAACGCGCCGCCGAAGCGCTCAGGACCGTCGGGCTGGAGGACCGGATGAAATACCGGCCGGATCAGCTTTCCGGCGGACAGAGCCAGCGCGTGGCCATTGCCCGCGCCATCGCCGCCAGGCCCCGCCTGCTCCTGGCCGACGAGCCCACCGGCGCCCTGGATTCCCAGTCCGGAGCCCAGGTGATGGATATTTTCGATATGCTTCACCGGTCCGGAAGCAGCATCGTGATGATCACGCACGACCGGAACGTGGCCGCCCGGGCGGATAAGATCCGCACGATCTGCGACGGCGTCCTTGCGGAGGAGGCGGTGGAAAATGAGTAAGGTGGCCAAACGCCTGCTTGCCGCGCTGCTGGCGATCGCGCTTCTGGTAGGCGGTCTGTGGGGCGTCCTCGTTCTGATCCGCAACCTGAGACGCAAACCGGTAAAGGTTTTCAGCGTCGCGAATTTCGCCACGAACGACATGTACGGGACCCAGTCCGAAACCTCCGGCATGGTGACCAGCGAAGATCTGCAGAAGATCTGGCCGACCGACACCCAGATCATCCGCAAGGTCTTCGTCAGTGAGGGGCAGCGCGTCAAAAAGGGCGACCCGCTCCTCTCCTACGACACGACCCTTTCGGAGATCGATCTGGAACGGGCGCGGCTTGCGGTCGCCAAGGAAGAGCTGGCCCTGGAAAACGCGGAGAAGGAGCTGAAGCTCCTGAAGGCCATGCGGCCCTATTCCAGCACGCTGGTGATCCCCGAAAACAACGTTCAGTACCGCACGGTCGTCCCGCCCCTCTATCTTTCCGGGAACGGGCTGAGTGAAGACGATCCGGCGTATATCCTGATCGGGGAAAACCTGCACTTTACCCCCGAAGACATTCTTGCCTGGATCCCGGAAGAGCCGGCGGAGCCTGCCGAAGAAGAGACCGCTCCCGCGGAAGAGGAGACCGAAGGCGAACCGGAGGCCGGACCGGAAGAGACTCCGGCCGAAGGATCCGGCCCGGGCGTCCGGTACGCGGTGCTTCTGATCCGGGAATACAACGCGCTGAACGGGCGCGTGCTTTCCTCCTACGGCGTGGAGCTTGCGCCGGACGGCGGCATGCGCTTCTTTACCCCCTTCCTCCCGCCCGAAATCGAAGCCTACGACGCGCCGCCGGAGCCCTATTACAAGGAATCCGGCTCCCCGTATACCGCGGCTGAACTCAGACAGATGCGGGACGAAAAACAGAAGGAGATCGAAGAAGGAACGCTGGCCCTGAAACTTTCGAAGATCGAGCTGGAGAAAAAAGAGAAAGAAGTCGCCGACGGCGTGGTCAGGAGCGAGATCGACGGAACGGTCACCGCCGTGCGCAGCGCGGAACAGGCCGCCAGCGAAGAGGCGGCGCTTCTGGAGGTATCGGCGGGCGGCGGTTACTACGTCCGCTGCACCATGAGCGAAATGGAACGGGGATCGCTGGTCGTGGGAAGCTCTGTGAACGTCATGTCGTGGATGACCGGCGTCTCCTGCGTCGGCGAGGTGACCGAGATCGGCGATTATCCGGTTTCCGGCGGCTACAGCTACTCGAACGGCAACCAGAACGTTTCCTACTATCCCTTTACGGTGTTCGTCAGCGGAGACGAGGCGCTCCGGGAATTCGATTACGTCTCCGTGACCTATCAGAGCCGGCCGGCCTCCCTCGGCACGTTCTTCCTGCAGAACCAGTTCATCCGCACCGACGGCAGCCGCAGCTTCTGCTACGTGCGCGGCGCGGACGGCCTTCTGGAAGAGCGGACGATCCGGACCGGACGCGATCTCTGGGGCAGCTACACCGAGATCCGCGGCGGCCTGACGATGGCCGATTTCGTGGCCTTCCCCTACGGAAAGAACGTGATCTCCGGCGCGAAGACCGAGGAAGCGGACGCCCAGAGCTTTTACGAAGGATGGTGAGAGAATGCTTCAGAATATAGCCTTGTCCTTTCAGGGGCTCTGGAGCCATAAGCTCCGTTCCTTCCTGACCATGCTCGGCATCATCATCGGCATCGCCTCCATCATCACCATCGTCTCCACCATCAAGGGGACCAGTGAACAGATCAAGGAAAACCTGATCGGCGCGGGGAACAACGTGGTGACCGTGCGCCTGACCCAGGACGGCAATCCACTGGAGCTCTCCTATATGCCGCTTCCCGGCGGGGTAAGGCCTGCGGACGAGGAGGTCCGGGCGGCCGTCGATCAGCTTCCTGACGTCCGGGAAAGCTCGCTTTACCGCGTCCGGCCCTATGCCGGCAATATCTTCTGGAAAAACAACGCCTTCTCCGGCGATCTTTACGGCGTGGATCTCCACTATTTCCCGGTGAACGGATATCAGGTGCGCCTGGGACGCGGCTTTACCGAAAGGGATTTCAGCGAATACCGCAAAGCGGCGATCCTGGACGCCCGGGCGGCGTCGCGCCTCTTTGAGGGGGAGAATCCTCTGGGGATGATCCTGGAGATCCAGAGCGAACCCTATACGGTGGTCGGCGTGGTGGAAAAGGAAAACAAGAACGCGCCTGCCATCGAGACCATGCAGGATTATTATCTCTACGCCGACACCTCCGCCGGATGCGTTTTCGTGCCGGAGCATGCCTGGAACGTGCTGTTCCGGTATGACGAACCGCAGATGCTCGCCGTGCGCGCCGAAAAGACCGACGATATGGCCAGGGCGGGCCGCGACGCGGCCGATCTGCTGAACAAAAAGCTGGTATCGGGCGGCGCCGTCCAATACGAGGCGGTCAATCTTCTGGAACGCGCGTCTGAGCTGGAAGCTCTGGCGGGAAGCGCCAACACCCAGCTTATCTGGATCGCCGGGATCTCGCTTCTGGTGGGCGGCATCGGCGTCATGAACATCATGATGGTGTCGGTCACCGAAAGGACCCGGGAGATCGGCCTGAAAAAGGCCCTCGGCGCCCGCCGGACCCGGATCCTGTGGCAGTTTTTGACCGAGGCGGCGGTCCTGACGTCGCTCGGCGGCATCATGGGAGTCGCGGGCGGGATCGGCCTTGCGAAGATGCTTTCCCATGTGATGAGCATCCCCACCGCGGTCAGTATCCCCGCGTGTCTGGTGGCGGTGGCGTTTTCCACGGTCATCGGCCTGTTCTTCGGCCTGGTGCCCGCGGTGAAGGCCAGTAAGCTGAACCCCATCGACGCTCTGCGAAGGGAATGAAACAGCGCAAAAAAACGCCTGCCTTACAAGGCAGGCGCTTTTTTGCGGTGCGGAAAAATCGCTTGCGGCCGGATCAGAGCTTTTC
The DNA here is from genome assembly GCA_017441705.1 of Clostridia bacterium. Lineage (GTDB taxonomy): Bacteria > Bacillota > Clostridia > Oscillospirales > QAMX01 > RUG11797. The sequence continues at coordinate 41,940 of JAFRWU010000082.1, forward strand.
CATGATCCCGGCGGTACGGGCAAGGAACCTCGACAGCTCGTCGGCTTCAAGCCGGCGGAAGCCGAGAAGAGCCATGTCGTAAAGCTCGGCGGCGATCGTCTTTTTCAGATCGGAGTCTTCCATCGCGGAAAGCTTTTTCACCAACGGGTGAGAGGAATTGAAGAGGAAGGTTTTCTTTTCCTCCGGCATGGAGGGAGAAGCGGCGCCCCACTGCTTCATCATGTCGCGCATGCGGCGCTCCTCTTCGGGAAGCAGGATCAGGGCGGCGGGTCCGTCCTCCTTCAGATCGGAGGTCCTGACTTCCATCCCGGGATCCAGCTCGCGGATCAGGGCGGCGAGGCTTTCGTCCTCTTCCTGCCCGCCCGCGACGCCCGACAGATCGGAGTCGGCGCGCTTGAAGGAGACGTCCTGTCTTTTGTATTCCAGGAAAGAGATGAAGGCGTTGTCGATCACATGGTCCAGGATCACGGGATCGACGCCGCAGGATTTCAGATAATCCACGTAGGCCGACTGGGAAGCCGGGTCGCTTGCGTAATAGACGATCTTTTTGGCCTTGTCGCCTTCGCCCTCGGAGGGGCAGGTCTCCAGGTATTCCGCAAGGGTCTGGGTCTTGCCGCCCGCGGTCTTGAAGAGGATCGCCTTTTCCACCTTTTCATAAAAGCTTTCGTCCCGGACGCAGCCGAACTTCACGAAGGGATGGATGTCGTCCCAGTATTTTTCGTAGCTTTCCCGTTCGGTATTGAAAAGCGAGGTCAGCTTGTCCGACACCTTCTTGACGATGTGGCTCTGCAGCTTTTTCACCGTGCCGTCGTTCTGCAGGAAGCTTCTGGATACGTTCAGCGGCAGATCGGGGCAGTCGATGCATCCCTTCAGAAGCAGAAGGTACTCGGGGATGACCTCCTTGATGTTGTCGGCCACGAAGACCCGGTTGCAGTAGAGCTTGACTTCGCCCTCCAGGTTGCCCATCTCATCCCGGAGCTTCGGAAAGTAGAGGATCCCCTGGAGCCGGAAGGGATAGTCGATGTTGAGATGGATCCAGAAGAGCGGATCGGTCATGTCGGCGAAGACGGCATGGTAGAATTCCTTGTATTCCTCCTCGGTGACGTCCTGCGGCTTCTTGATCCACAGAGGCTCCTTCTCGTTGACCGGGCGTTTTTCCATGCCCTCTTTGTCGTCGGAGCAGGTCAGGGTCAGGGGATAGGGCAGGAAACGGAAATACTTGTCCAGGACCGAACGGATCACGTACCGGTCGAGGTATTCCTTTCCGTCGTCGTTGAGGTGCAGGGTGACCTTTGTCCCGCGGGTCGTGCGGTCGGATTCGGCCATTTCGTAGCCGGAGCTTCCGTCACTTTCCCAGTAGACCGCTTCCGCCCCCTCCTGATAGGAAAGGGTGTCGATGGTCACCTTGTCCGACACCATGAAGGCCGAGTAGAAGCCGAGGCCGAAATGCCCGATGATCCGGGCGCTTTCGGCGCTGTCCTTGTACTTTTCCAGGAAATCGCGGGCGCCGGAGAAGGCGATCTGGTTGATATACTTTTTTACCTCGTCGCCGGTCATGCCGATGCCGTTGTCCTCAAAGCTCAGGGTGCCCGCTTCCTTGTCGGCGTGGACCGTCACGGCGAAGGTCTCGCCTTCGGCAAGCTCGGCTTCGCCGATGCCGCAGAGCCCCTTGAATTTGGAGATCGCGTCGGAGCAGTTGGAAACCAGCTCTCGCACGAAGATATCCTTCTCGGAGTAGAGCCATTTTTTGATGATGGGGAATATATCCTCGGTGCTGATGGATATGGAGCCCTTTTCTTCAATCACGGTGAAATCAGATCCTTTCCCGGTTTTATTCTATGATCACATGCGCTCGGGAGCGGAGACCTTGAGAAGACCCAGGACGTTTTTCAGGACGCTTCTGGTGTCCTCGCAGAGCTGCATCCGCGCCAGCGCCAGGGGACGCTCGGCCTCCCGGATGCGGTGGGCGTTGTAGAAGGTGTGGAACAGGGACGCGGTGTCGGTGAGATATTTGGTCATGCGCGCGGGCTCGAAATCCCGGACCGCGACGCGGATCTCTTCGGGAAGCCGCGCGAGCTTCTTGATCAGAGCGACTTCTTCGGGAGAGGAAAGCAGGGAATAATCGATCTCTTCTCCCGCGGTCTCAAAGCCCTCGGCCCGCAGTCTGGCAAGCAGCGAACAGATCCGGGCGTGCGCGTACTGCACGTAATACACGGGGTTGTCGCTTTCCTGCTTCACCGCCAGCGCCAGGTCGAAATCCAGATGGGTGTCCACGTTTTTGGAATTGAAGATGAAGCGGGCGGCGTCCACCGGGATCTCGTCCAGCAGGGTCGAAAGGGTGATCAGCTTGCCGGTGCGCTTGCTCATGCGGACGGACTCGCCGTTTTCCTTCAGCTCCACCAGCTGATAGAGCATGAATTTCAGATGGTCGGGATTCACGCCGACGGCTTGCATGCCCGATTTGAACCGGCGCACGTGGCCGTGGTGATCGGCGCCCCAGACGTCGATGCAGGTGTCGAATCCGCGCTTCTCGAATTTGTTGCGGTGGTAGGCGAGATCCACGGCGTAGTAGGTGTAGAAGCCGTTGGCTTTGACGATGACCTCGTCCTTTTCGCCGCCGAAATCGCTGGTGCGGAGCCATTTCGCCCCGTCCTTTTCATAGAGATAGCCGCCTTTTTCCATCAGCTCCACCGTCTCGGCCACGTAGCCGGTGTCGTGAAGCTCCGATTCGAGAAACCAGCAGTCGTAATTGACCTGGTAGCGGGCCATGTCGCGCTTCATCCGGGCGATGTTTTTCTGAAGGCCGTATTCGGTCAGGGCCTTCCGGCGCTCTTCGGACGGGACGTCCAGGTATTTGTCTCCGTATTCTCCGGCGAATTCCACGGCAAGGTCGGTGATATATGCGCCCTGATACCCATCCTCCGGGAAAACGACCGCGTCCTCACCCTTGAAATGCTGGATATACCGTGCCTCCAGGGATTCTGCGAATTTCGCCACCTGATTGCCCGCGTCGTTGACGTAGAATTCCCGCCATACGTCGTACCCCGCGCGCTCCAGGAGAGAGGCGAGCGTGTCGCCCAGAACGCCGCCGCGGGCGTTGCCGAGATGCATGGGCCCGGTGGGATTGGCCGAGACGAATTCCACCATCACCCGTTCTCCCCGGCCGATGGAAAGCGAACCGTAGCTTTCTCCGGCCCTTTCGATGCTTTTTAGCACGGCGCCGAAGAACACGTCGCCGAAGGTCACGTTGATGAATCCGGGACCGGCCACCGAAACCGTGCGGAAGACGGTGCCCGAAAGATCCATCCGGCGCGTGATCTCCTCGGCGATCTTCCGGGGAGAGGAACGCATCGGTCTGGCCAGGATCAGGGCGAAGGTGGAGGAAAGATCGCCGTTCTGGGCGTCGTTCGGCTCCTCGCAGGGCGGTTCGGGCAGATCGACCCCGGGCAGGGCGCCCTCGGCGATCGCACGGAGACAGGCCTCCCTGACAAGGGATGCGAGCTCTTCCTTCGCATATTCATAGGGGTTCTTGAGAATGGGATAGTCCATCGAGGTTTCCTCCGTCAAAAGATCGGTTTTACCAGAACGTCCAGCTCGCTCGTGCCGCTGGGAGTGTGATCCACCTCCAGCGAATAGCCCACGTGGATCCGCCCGCCCATATCGTTCAGGGCGACGTCCACCTCGTAGGGCTCGATGCCCACCACGATGCTGCCGAATTCGGTGTTGTAGTAGGAATGCTGCTTTTTGCCCTTTACGAAGGACATGTAGGATTCCACCGCGCCGCATCGTTTCATGGCCACCGATTTGGCGTTGGCAAGGATGGTGGTCCTGGTGCCGGACATACCGGTGATATCGCTTTCATCGTATTCGATTTTGTAGGCCTGCCCGCGGCGGGAGAAGGAGCCCTCGGTGGCAAACTGGATGTTTTCGGGGCCGTTTTCACCGCCGTGCACGCCGGAAATGGTGACAAGTGCTTTGATCGGTTCCATAAGTATTCCTCAATGCGATGCGTATTTTTCGGAAATGTCTATTTTCTCGGTCCGCCCCGCGATCTCGCTGCCCAGGAACATGGAGCCCACGGCGGCGAAGCCTTCAGGAAAGTCGGTGACGTAAAAGCTCACGCCGGGATCGCGTCCGTCGGAAAGGGCACCGTCGGCGGTGAGCGCATTTTTGACCTCCTCCGCGGCGGCGGCTCCGGCGTCGATCAGGGTCACCTCGTCGCCCATCACGCTTCCGATGACGTCGCGGATGATCGGATAGTGGGTGCAGCCGAGGATCAGCACGTCGACTCCCTCGTCCCGGATGGGAGCCAGATATTCCCGGACGACGGTTTCCAGAACCACGTCGCCCCGGCGGATCCGGCCGGCTTCGATCAGGGGGACCAGAAGCGGGGTGGCGCGGCTCACGACCGAAAAATCCGGAGCCAGAGAGGCGATGATCTTTTCATACAGACCGCTTCGGATGGAGCTCGCGGTGGCGATCAGGCCGATCCGGCCGTTTTTCGTGGCGGCCGCCGCCTTGCGCGAGGCGGCGTAGAGCACGCCGGAAACCGGGACGCGGGGATCGGGATCGATGGCGTCCAGAACCGTGGAGGCTGTGCCGCAGGCGATGAGGATCCGCTTGACGCCCATGGAGGAGAGAAACGCGATATCCTCCCGCGTGTAGCGGATCAGGGTCTCCCGGGACCGGGTGCCGTAGGGTACGCGCCCGGTGTCGCCGAAGTAGAGGATCCTTTCGCCGGGCAGAACGCGGATCAGTTCCTTGACCGCGGTCAGACCGCCCAGACCGGAATCGAATACGCCGATGGGACGATTGTCCATGCCTTTTCCCTCCGTCAAGCCTTTGCTTCGCCGTGCTCCTCCAGAGCGCAGACCACCAGCCGGTCAACCAGATCTCCGTAAGGGACGCCGGCGGCGTCGAAAAGCTTGGAATACATGCTGATATCGGTAAAGCCGGGCAGGGTGTTGATCTCGTTGAAGACGATCTCGCCGTCCCTTTCCCGGAGGAAGAAGTCCACCCGGGACAATCCGCGTCCGTCCAGGGCGGAGAAGATGCGGATCGCAGTCTCGCGGATTTTATCCGAAACGCCATCGGGGAGCTCCGCGGGGATCACCAGGACGGAGGCGGCGTTGTTGTATTTCGCGTCGTAGGAATAGAATTCCTCGGCGGGCAGGACCTCGCCCACCACGGCGGCTGTGGGTTCTTCGTTGCCCAGGACGGCGGTTTCCAGCTCGCGGCCGACGACGGCCTCCTCCAGCACGATCTTCCTGTCGTGGGCGAACGCCAGCATGACCGCGTCCCGGAGGGAAGCGCGGTTCTTCACCTTGGAAATGCCGACCGAGCTGCCGGCGTTGGCCGGCTTGACAAAGAGGGGATAACCAAGCTCTTCTTCGGCCCGGTTCAGGAAGGAATCGGGAGCTTTGTCGTAATCGTGACGCCGGAAGACCAGATATTTGGCCTGGGTGACGCCGATGCTCGCCGCGACGAGCTTGGTGAAGCTTTTGTCCATCCCGACGGCGGAGGCAAGAACGCCGCAGCCGACGTAGGGGATGCCGGAAAGATCGAAAAGCCCCTGGATGGTTCCGTCTTCGCCGTTTTTGCCGTGAAGCACCGGGAAGATACAGTCAAGTCTCCGGAATTCCGGCGTTTTGCCGAGGATCACCATGCCGTGCGCGGCCCGGTCCGGAAGGATCGAGCAGGGCAGGTTCCCCGGATCCTTTTCCCAGTCGCCGGTCTTCATGGCGTCGGTTGAGCCGGGATAGAGCAGCCAGCGGCCGTCCTTCGTGATGCCGATTTTGGTAATATCGTATTTCGCGGGCGAAAGATGGGAAAGAACCGACGCCGCCGAAACGCAGGAAACCTCATGCTCCGAGGAAGCGCCGCCGAAAACGACGCAGATCCGGATCTTAGTCATGCCGTCATGCCTCCGAAAAGAAATCGTTACTGCCGGGAGCAGGGCGTAAAAAACCCCTCCGCAAAGAATAAGTATAGCACAAAGCGGGGCTCCTTTTCAAGTGCCGCGAGCCGTTTTTTCGCGATTCCGGGAAACGCTTTCCGCCCGGGGAAAGCGCTCCGCTCCCCTCCCGCCCGGAGGGGGCGGGAGGGGAGCGGAAGGCGCGTCCGCCTTTTTGCCAAAAGAGAAGGGGAGAGCGGGGGAAAGGACGCGGAAATCGGGCATTTTGACTATTGTCAAGGGGACGGGTTTATGATATGATTATTTCATAAAAGTGGGCGTTTCTGCGCTTCCCTTTCCGGAAAGAACCGGAGGGAGAAAAACAGGACGTTTCCGCTTTCTCCTTGGTATTCAATGTCGAGAAAGGAATATACAGCATGAAAGTACAGATTACCGAAACCGTCCTGAGAGACGCCAATCAGTCGCTGATGGCGACCCGCCTTCCTTACGCGGATTATGAGAAGATCCTGCCCGTCATGGACAAGGCCGGGTATTATTCGGTGGAATGTTGGGGCGGCGCGACCTTCGATTCCTGCCTGCGTTATCTGAACGAGGACCCGTGGGAAAGACTCCGCAACATCCGCAGGAATATGCCGAACACCAGGCTGCAGATGCTCCTGCGCGGACAGAACCTCCTCGGCTACAAGCATTATCACGACGACGTGGTGGAAAAGTTCGTGGAGCTCTCCATCAGGAACGGCATCGACATCATCCGTATTTTCGATGCGCTCAACGATTTCCGCAATCTGGGCACCGCTCTCGACGCCACGATGAAATACGCCACTCCTAAAACCGTCGCTTCGGGCTGCATTTCCTACACGCAGTCCCCGGTCCACACCGTGGAAAAGTACGTGGAGATGTGCAGGGAACTCAAGAATATGGGCTTCCAGACCATCTGCCTGAAGGATATGGCCGGCACCATGAGCCCCTTTGAAGCCGAAGGTCTGATCAAGGGCATCAAGGACGCCGTGGGCGACATGCCCGTGATCCTGCACACCCACTGCACCACCGGCATGGCCTACATGACCGTCACCAAGGCCGTCGAATCCGGCGTGGACGTGGTGGACGCCGCCACCTCCTGCTTCTCCAACGGCACCTCCCAGCCCGCCACCGAGACCATCTTCTACGCTCTCCAGCAGTACGGCATCGAATCCGGCCTGGACGAGAAGGTCATCAACGAGGTTAACGATTTCTTCAAGCCGGTCAAGCAGAAATACCTCGACAACAAGACCATGAACCCCAAGAGCCTCGGCACCGATTCTCAGGCCCTTGTCTACAAGGTCCCCGGCGGCATGCTTTCCAATATGATCGCCAACCTCACCGATATGCACGCCATGGATAAATTCGACGCGGCTCTGGCCGAGATCCCGGCGGTCCGCAAGGATCTGGGATATCCCCCGCTGGTCACTCCGCTGAGCCAGATGGTGGGCAACCAGGCGGTCACCAACGTGCTGATGGGCGAACGCTACAAGCAGATCTCCAAGGAAGTCAAGAATTATTTCAAGGGCGAATACGGCATCGCCCCCGCGCCGGTCAGCAAGGAGCTGCAGGACAAGATCCTGGGCGAAGGCGGCGAACCGATCGACTGCCGCATCGAAGACAGCAAGCGCACCGGCGAAGAATTCCGGAAGGCTAAAGAGGATCTTGGCGATCTCGCGCGGACCGAGGAGGATATCATGAGCTATATCTGCTTCCCCGATCAGGCGAGAAAATTCCTTGAAGCCCGCAAGGCCAAAGAGGAAAACATCGCCCCCTACACCATCGAAGCGATCGACTGACCGACGTTTGAGTTTCTGAAAGGAAGGTATCGGGATATGAAATATAAAGTTACGCTGAAGGGCGTCACCTACGAAGTCGAAGTGGAAAAGGGAGAAGCCATTCTCCTGGACGAATACGAAGCAAAGGCTCCCGCGGCC
>JAFRWU010000083.1 GCA_017441705.1 Clostridia bacterium
GAAGAGAGAAGAGAGAAAAGAGAAGAGAATCGGTAGATTTTCGCTATGCGAAAAGCATATTGTTATATTATGACCGCCCTTTCTTGATTGATGCACTGTTTTATGCTATAATATATTATGAAAAAAATATGATAAATCGGAATTTGCGGAGGTGAATATATATGGATAAAGATTTTTTATTTACAACAGATGAATATATATGTGGTGTGAGAACAGTTGCAGTTTTAGTAAAAGATAATAAACTTTTAGTGCAAAGAGATAGAAATGGAAATGAATATGCATTGCCAGGCGGTCATATAAAAATAGGCGAATCATTAGAAGACGGTTTGATCCGTGAGACATTGGAAGAAATGGGTGTTGTTATTAAATGCAACCGCCTCTTGTGGAGCGAAGAATGTTTTTGGGAATGGAATGGAAAACAAGCGCATCATATTGCATTTTACTATTTGGTAGGATTATGTAACGATAAAGAAATTCCTGATAATGGAGAATTTGTTTCTCATAAAGATAATTGTGATATAGTTATCGGATGGATTCCGATTGAACAACTTCAAAATATAATCATATATCCGGAATTTTTGAAAAAAGAAATATATAATTTGAATGAGCCTCTGAAACATTTTGTTTCAAAAGGTTAATGTAGACAAATACCGGTTTGACGGGATTTTTGATCCTTCAAAACCGCGATTCATCATTTCCGTGAGTTCGAATCCATCTATCAAAATCGCAAAGCCATCTTTTTCGTACCCCAGAGACAAAAACAAAGAAACGCCCTTGAGGCGTTTTTTTGTTTTTGAAGTCAGATCCGGGATTCGAACGGGCGCGTGTGAGAAAACGATCCGGGGGATCGTTTTCCCGCGCCCTGACCGAGCCCACAGACGAGAGCGAATCCCTCCTTGGTTCGTCGGCGGCTTTGAGAATCGCATGCGAGATCTCCCGTGACGGAGGATTGCCGCGGATACTATGCCGCGGTACGCGCCGGCGGTCAAAAAAACACTTTCCCGCCGGGAAAAGAGCTGTCTGCCGAAAGAACGCGGCGTCCTGCTTGACAAAACGCGCTTCCGTGTGATAAAATATCATAAAATCTGTATTGCCGAGGCTTCTTCACGCCGTTTGCGATACAGACTGAACAGGCAATCCTTCTTCCGGACGGGAAAGGATGTAGCTGGGCCGGAGCAGCGGCAGCAGGAGCAGTATAAACGCATCTGCGGGACAGTATAATGTTCCGGGGTGCTTTTTTTCGCCCCGAAAAAGCGCGAAGCGTATGCGGAGAGATCGTCATGAATGAGAGTATAAATGAAAAGAAGATCGTAAACCGGCTCTCCGGCGTCGGGATTTTCGGGAACGTCCTGCTCTCGGCCTTCAAGCTGCTGGCCGGCATCCTCGGTCATTCCGGAGCGATGGTCTCGGACGCGGTCCATTCGCTTTCGGACGTGTTCGCAACGCTGATCGCCTGGATCGGCGTGCTCCTCGCCAAGCGGAAAGAGGACACGAAGCATCCCTACGGTCACGAGCGGCTGGAGTGCGTCGCCTCGCTGCTCCTCGGCCTGATCCTCGCCGGAACGGGCGTCGGGATCGGCTGGAGCGGCATACATAAGCTCTTCTGGGAGCGCGGCAGCCTCGAACCGCCCACGCTCTTGCCCCTGATCGCGGCGGCGGTGTCCATCGTCGTCAAAGAGGGCATGTTCCAGTATACCATGTACTACGCCAGGAAGCTCGACTCGGCGGCCTTCAAGGCGGACGCATGGCACCACCGCTCGGATGCGATCTCGTCCGTCGGTTCGTTCATCGGCATCGGCATGGCAAAGCTGGGTCTGCCGATCATGGATCCCATCGCGAGCCTGGTCATCTGCGTGCTGATCCTGAAGGTCGCCTTCGATATCATCCGGGACGCCCTGAAAAAGATGCTCGACACCTCGGTCAGCGACGCCTTTGAAAACAGACTTCACACGTTTATCGAGGCGCAGGAGGGTGTCGAAAGGGTCGATCTCCTGCGCACGCGGCAGTTCGGCAACAAAGTCTACGTGGACCTCGAGATCGCGGTGGAATCGGATATTTCCCTGATCGACGCCCACGACATTTCCGAACGCGTCCACAGCGCCGTCGAGCGGGAGTTCCCCAACGTGAAACACGTCATGATCCATATCAATCCCAAAGAGGAAGGGGACGGGGAAGAATCCTGACGGGTCCGCCGCGGAGGAACCGCTGCGGATCGGGGGCTGCGATCCCCGGAAACGGTTTTTCATTAACCTCTTTTGCCGGCCGGCGAAAGAGGTTTTTGTTGCTTTCCGGGCCGGCGCATAGTATAATGAGGCTGACAGACTTGACGGCCGCGGAAAAACTCACGGCAGCGCAAAAGAAAGGAAAAACGGATGCTTTCACTTTACAAGCCGGAGCTTGAAGACCTCCGGTTCAGGGAACGGATGCTTGCGGATCCGGAAACCATGTCCTATAACCACGCCTGGGGCGGCGTCATTGCCTTCCCGGAGGAGGCGTGGCGGGACTGGTACGATCACTGGATCGTCCATCCGGAAGGGAAGCGGTTTTACCGGTACGTCGTAAACGGCGCGGGCGAATTCGTGGGGGAGATCGCCTATCATTACGACGAAGAGCTTCGCGGTTACGCGGCGAACGTGCTCGTTTATGCGAAATACAGAGGAAAAGGATACGGAAGCCGGGCGCTGGAGCTGCTCTCGGCCGCGGCCGGGGAAAACGGCGTGAAGACCCTTTACGACGATATCGCATCCGACAATCCGGCCGCCGGAATGTTTTTCAGGCACGGTTTCCGGGAGGAATACCGGACCGAAGACAAGATCGTTCTCAGAAAAGACCTGTGACGGGACCGACTGGGGGAGAAATCATGAAAACGGCGATCATCGGCTTCAGCGGAAGCGGGAAATCGACCCTCGCGCAGAAGATCGGCGCATACGAAAAAGCGGACGTGCTTCATCTGGACAGCGTGCATTTCCTCCCGAACTGGGAGATCAGGGCGAAGGAGGAGAAGGAGAAGATCGTCGGGGATTTCCTGGATTCCCACGATTCCTGGGTGATCGACGGCAACTATACCAAGCTCTTTTATGAAAGGCGCATGGAGGAAGCGGACCGGATCGTGATGCTTCTGTTCAACCGGTTCGCCTGCCTTCGCCGGGTCGTGAAGCGGTATCGCCGCTATAAAAACCTCACCCGGCCGGATATGGCCGAGGGATGCCCCGAAAAGCTGGACGGGGAATTCGTTCTGTGGGTGCTTTTCGGCGGCAGAAAAAGAGCCGCCCGGAAGCGCTATAAAAAGCTCCGGGAAACCTATCCGGAAAAGACCGTCGTTTTGAAGAACCAGAGGGAGCTGGACGCCTTCTGGAAGGAAATCGGATCTCGGCCCGCGAAAGAGTAGAATAAGCCGTCCCTGCCCGCGGCGCGTTCCGATCCGGGAGAGAAGCTCTTCCGTCTTCCGGACCGGAAAAGCTTTTGCCGTCCGCCGCGGCGGGACACTGCGAGAACATGTCTATGCTATTACGAGCTTTGAGGGGCGAAAAAGGAGTGGAACGGATGACGTATTTCAGAGTACATACCGGGGATATCGCTTATCTGACCGGACAGCCCCGCGGGCTTTTCACGGCGGTCGGAAAGCTGGTCGACGCGAAGCGGCTTTCCGGAGAGGAAGAAAAGGAATACTGGAAAAACCGCGCCTATTTTGAAGAGATCCTGCCGGTCCCGCCGTTTTACGAGGCGGGGAACCCGGACCGCGCCGTCACCTGGTTCAAGGACACCGAAAAGGGACGGCGGGTCTTTCACGAGATGTCGTTTTACCGCCGTATGACGGAAAAATACGGCAAAAAGCTTTTCCTCTCCTCCTGCGACGTCCCGCCGGGGACCGTGATTTACGAGGACGAATACCAGATCGCCGTGAAGGATCCGGCAAGCGGCGCGCCGGTCACGACCCGCGAACTGCCCTGGCCGATCCGGGATGTCGGCGACCGGGATATCGAAGAGTGCGTGAAGGTCATACGCGAGAGCTTCGGGACGGTCGCCCGGGAATTCGGGATCACCGTGGAGAATGCGCCGCGTTTCACGGCTTTCGCCGTCGACGCGGAAAGGATCGATTGGCATATGCACGGAGAACGGCGTCCCATGTTCGGCTACTTCCTGGAGGGGAAGATGGTCGGGTACTATTCTCTGCGCCTTCCGGAAAACGGAGCGTGCGAACTTGCCAATCTCTCCGTCCTTCCCGCGTTCCGGCACCGGGGGATCGGAGAAGAGCTTCTTCTGGACGCCTTCGTCCGGGCAAGAGAGCTCGGCGCCGGGAAGATGACTCTTGGCCTGGTGGAGGAAAACCGGGTCCTTCGGGAATGGTACGAAAGCTTCGGGTTCCGGCATACCGGCCGGGAAAAATTCGATTTCTTCCCGTTCGTATGCGGGTATATGGAAAAGACGCTTTGAAGGCAGCGGCGGCGGACCGCCCGCGGAAGGCGCGCGGCGCATTTCCGACGGAGACGGAAAGGGGAGAGAAGGAAGATGATTGAGCTCAGACCGGTCGGGGAAGAAGACCGGGAATTTCTCTGGAACGTCAATCAAAAATACCTTTATGAGATGACGCGCTTTTACGACGATCCCATGGATGAAAAGGGAAACTATCATTACGGGCATTTCGACGAATATTTCACCGATCCGGAAAGACGCGCCTTTTTTCTGCTGCACGAAGGGAAACCGGTCGGCTTCGCCATGCTCTGCCCGTATTCGAACATAGGCCGGGATCCGGACTACGTGATGGCGGAATTCACGGTCTTCCCGGCGTACAGAAGGCGGCACTTCGCCCTGGAAGCCGCGCGGCGGATCCTCGACCGGTATCGGGGCGGCTGGGAGATCAAGTATAACGAAAAGAACGCCGCCGCCGGAAAGCTCTGGAATCTCGTC
>JAFRWU010000084.1 GCA_017441705.1 Clostridia bacterium
CGCCTGACCAACGAGGAGATCTACGCCCTGATCCGCCGCGTTCAGAGCATTCACGCCTCCCATTATGAATGGACCCCGCCCATCAGCGAGGAGGAGCTCGCCGCCTTTATGCGCGACATGGCCTCCCGCATCGGCGCCGATACCCTTCTGACCCCCAGAGAGGTCCTCAGGGATTTCATCGGCCTTCTCAACGTGCTGCGCCAGAACCCGGGGACGAGCTTTTCCTCCCTGGTCAAAGCCACGGCCTTCGCTCCGGCCGACAGGGATCCGGAGGAGGATGATTTCACCGAATTCACCGTGTAAGGAGACGACCCATGCCGGACGATCGCTTGCTGAACCCTTTTTACCGCTTGTCCCCCTTCATCCGGGAGTATATTTACAATCACAACTGGCAGTCGCTCCGGCCGGTACAGGCCGCGGCCTGTCAGGTGCTTTTCGACACAGACTGCCATCTGCTGCTCGCCTCCGGCACCGCCTCCGGCAAGACCGAGGCCGCCTTTTTCCCGATCCTTTCGGATCTTTACGAGAATCCTCCCGCGTCGGTCGGCGCGCTTTATATCGCCCCGCTGAAGGCTCTGATCAACGATCAGTTCGAAAGGCTGGGAGAGCTTTGTGAGGAAAGCGGCATCCCGGTCTTCCACTGGCACGGCGACGTGTCCCAATCCGAAAAAGACCGGCTGGTCAAAAATCCTTCCGGGATCCTGCAGATCACGCCGGAATCGCTTCAGGCTCTGATCCTAAGGCGGCACAATCTCCTGGTGCCGCTTTTCGCCGATCTGAAATACGTCGTCGTCGACGAAATGCACGCCTTCATGCGCAACGACCGCGGGCTTCAGGTCCTCGCCCTGATCGAACAGCTGGAAAGGCTTTCCGGCTCCCGTCCCCGCAGGATCGGCCTTTCGGCCACCGTGGGCGACATGGACGCGGCGTGCGCCTGGCTCTCCTCCGGCTCCGACCGGGAAACGATCGCGCCGGAGCTTCCGCCGCAGAGCGCGGTCTGGCGCCTTTCGATGGAGCATTTCACCATCGACCAGCCCCTTCAGGAGCACGCTCCCGAGGCCGGGGTCGAGGCGCCCCGCGGGGCCGACGCCGGGTATTCCTACATTTTCGAGCGCTGCACCGAAGGACGGGGCGCGGCGAAAAGCCTGATTTTTGCCGGCAGCCGCGAGGAAGCCGAGGTGGTGTGCGCCACCCTCCGCCAGTATTCCGAGGCGAAGAAGATCCCCGACCGGTTTCTGATCCATCACGGGAATCTGTCCACCGCCATCCGCGAGGACGCGGAGGCGCGCCTGAAGGACGAAACGACGCCCTGCCATACCGTGACCACAGCCACTCTGGAGCTCGGGATCGATATCGGAAAGCTGGAAAAAGCCTTTCAGATCGACGCTCCCGCCACGGTTTCCTCCTTCCTGCAGAGGATGGGCCGGACCGGCCGGCGCGGACTCCCGCCCGAGATGCGCTTCGTCTTCCGGGAGGAACCGCCCGAGGACCGCGCGCCTCTCCCGCAGCTTTTCCCCTGGGAGCTTCTGCAGGGGATCGCCATCGTGGCTCTCTTTTCCGAGGACCGGTTCGTGGAACCGCCGCGTCACGTCGCTTATCCCTTCTCGCTGCTTTATCACCAGACCCTGTCGATCCTTTCTTACTCCGGAGAGCTTCTGCCGTCCGAGCTGGCGCGCCGCGTTCTCTCCCTCTCGGTCTTCCGCGAGGTGAGTCAGGAGGATTACCGGATCTTTCTGCGGCATCTGATCGGCCTCGGGCATATAGAAGTCACCGCCGAAAACGGCCTGATCGTCGGCGTCAAGGCCGAAAAGATCGTCAACAATTACAAATTCTTCGCCACTTTCCAGGAAAGCGAAGAATTCTCCGTGCATTCCGGTTCCGAGGAACTCGGCACGGTGGTCGCGCCGCCGCCCGTGGGCGAACGGCTTGCCATCGCGGGCCGCGTCTGGGACGTCAAGGAGATCGACATCCGGAAAAAGCAGGTCTTCGTCACCCCGGTCAAGGGCGTGGTGCCCGCCTTTTTCGGCCTGTGCCCCGGCGATATCCACACCCGGGTCCTGGAAAAAATGCGGGAGGTCCTGGTCTCCGGCAAGGACTATCCCTATCTCAGGCCCAGCGCCAGGAACCGCCTGGAGGAGGCGCGGCGCTTCGCGAAGGCGGCCCGCCTCTCCGAGACCCGCCTGGTGCCGCTCGGCGGGGACGCGTGGTGCCTCTTCCCCTGGCTCGGCACCTATGCCTTCATGGCCTGCGAAAGGATCCTCAAAATAAAGCTCGGAGCCGACTGCAAAGCGGTCGAAAGCTCCAAGCCCTACTTCATTCAGTTCAAATCCAAAAAGAGCTATGACGAGTTGATCCTGCTTCTGCGGGACGCCGGGAGAAGCGGATTCGCTCCCGAAAGCCTGATCTACCCCAAAGAGATCCCGGTTTTCGACAAATACGACGAATACGTTCCGGTCGAACTCCTCCGGAAGCATTTCGCCCACGACGTGCTGGATCTTCCGGGTGCGGAAAAAATGCTACGGGAGCTGGAGTAACCGGGAAAGCTCCTCCACGCTCCGGGCGATCCTTTGCGCGCCGGACGCTCTGAGCTCCTCCTCGCTTCCGTAGCCCCAGGACACGCCGATAAAATCCACGCCGCAGGCCGCCGCGCCGAGCGCGTCGTGTTTTCTGTCCCCCACCATCACGACCTCCTCCGCCTCCAGCCCGAAGACCCGGAGCCCGTAGGCGATCACTTCTTCTTTCGTCGTGCGCTTTTCATCCAGGGTCGCGCCGGAGACGCCGTCGAACCAGGACGCGAGGGCAAAATGCTCCAGGATCCGCCGGGTAAAGACCTCCGGCTTCGAGGTGGCGACGATATTCCTTCTTCCCGCAGCCCGGTTCCCCGCGAGAAGGCGCGGGATACCGGGATAGACCTCGTTTTCGAAGATCCCCTTTTCCGCGAAATACTCCCGGTATTTCCCGATCGCTTCCAGCGCGGTCTTCCGGTCGAATCCCCCGTATTCCGCAAAGGAATCGGCCAGGGGCGGCCCGATCACGCCGAAATACGCCCGCCGGTCCTCCTCGACCGGGATCCCGTAAGCGCGGAGCGCGTAGCGGAAGGAATTGACGATCCCCTCTCCGGGATCGGTCAGAGTGCCGTCCAGATCGTAAAAAACCGCGCGTTTTTTCGTAAGGTCCATGATCCTTCGTCTTGCCTTTCTTTTCCTTTTCCTGTAAAATATGCATGAAAGCGCCGACCCGCAGATCCCCCGGCGCGTGAAAGGAGTTTTTGGATGGAACGCGTTCTTTTTCAGGGCGTCATGCCCGCGCTCGTCACGCCCTTCACCCCCGAACGGAAGCTGATCCCGGGAGCGGTCAGGGCTCTGATGGATTTTGAGCTTTCCCGCGGCGTGCGCGGTTTTTACATCAACGGCAGCACCGGCGAAGGGCCGGTCCTTTCCCGCTCTCTCCGCATGGCGATGACCGACGCCGCGGTGGAAGCCGCCGCCGGCCGCGGCGTGGTGATCGACCACGTCGGCGCGCCGGATTTCGAAGACGCGCTGGCTCTGGCCGAAAACGCCAGGAACAGCGGCGTGGACGCCGTGTCCTCTCTGGTGCCCAATTTCTATTACGCCAACACCGAGGATGAAATCGTCGATTACTACAAACGCATCGCCGCCGCGGCCGAAAAGCCTCTTCTCGTCTACGCCACCCCGATGATCACGGGGGACGTTGTCGCGCTGATGTCGAGGCTTCTTCAGATCGACGGGGTCATCGGATGCAAATTCACCCGGTACAATTACTACGAGATGTCTCTGGTCAAAATGCTGGATCACGGCAACGTCAACGTCATCAACGGGCCGGACGAAATGCTGCTCGCCGGGCTTTCCATGGGCGCGGACGGCGGGATCGGGTCCACCTACAATATCATGCCGGAGCGTTTCGCGGCCCTGTACGACGCCTTCCGGGCGGGCGATCTCCGGAAAGCCCGCGAGATCCAGTACGGCATCAACCGCGTGATCCGCGTCCTGATCAGGCACGGAAAGGGCAACGTGGTGAAAACCGTGAAGGAGACCCTGCTTCTGATGGGCTTCGACGCAGGATACGCCGCCGCCCCCGCCGCGCCTTTCGACCCCGCCCGGCGCGATGCGCTGAAGAAGGATCTGATCGAAGCCGGACTCTCCCTGTCGGTCTGAGAAAACCCGTTCCGCATAAAAGCCCGCGAAAGCTTTTCCGGCTTTCGCGGGCTTCTTTCGTCAGTCGAGGATCCCCGGAAGATCGGTGTAGACCATCGGGGCGCTCCTCTCGTAAGGCGTCTCCAGCGTGATCGCCCTTCCCTCGGCCGAGGAACGGCGGAAGGAGGAGAGGATCTCCACCACGTGGAGCTGCTGCGCGCTGTTTGCGCGCCAGGGTCTTCCGGTCTCGATGGCCTTCGCCATATCGGCAAGCCCTACGGCCCGGCTCTGTCCCTGGTACGGGAAGAGCAGGGGAATCTTTTCATAAACGCCGGTGCGTCCGCGCATCAGAAGCACGTCGCCGCCGAAGTTGTTGGGATCCGGCACACGCAGGGTGCCCTCGCTGCCGTAAATGACGATCTCGTCCGAACGGTCGGCATACACGTCGAAGGAGGCGGTGAAGGTGCCGATCACACCGCTTTCGAACCGCAGCGCGCCGGCCTCGTGCGTGGGGACCTCCACCTCCATGGGAACGCCATATTTCGTCTTGTTCAGGATCGGGCGGACGTCGAAGCTCTTCCGGACGAATCCCGTCACCTCGCTGACACGTCCCAGAAGATTGATGAGGGCCGTCATGTAATACGGACCCATATCGAACATCGGTCCGCCGCCGTACTGGTAGAAGAATTCCGGATCCGGATGCCAGTTCTCCGGACCGCGGCTGAGCATATGCGCCTCGAAGGCCAGCGGTTTTCCGATGAAGCCCCGGTCGATCAGAGCGCGGCAGGTCTGGATGCCGGCTCCCATGAAGGTGTCCGGCGCGCCTCCGAGACAAAGGCCTTTGCGTTTCGCCAGTTCCACCAGCTCCTTCGCCTCGCCGAGATCCGGCGAAAGGGGCTTTTCCGAATAGACGTGCTTCCCGGCCTCCAGCGCCGCGCGGGTCACTTCGTAATGCTGGTAGGGACGCGTGAGGTTGAGGACCACGTCCACCGCCGGGTCTGCGAACAGCTCGTACATATCCTTGTAGATCTTCCCGACGCCGAATTCCTTCGCCGCGTTTTCCGCCCGTTCGGGGATCAGGTCACAGACGCCTTCTATCCCGATTTCGCGGAATATGTTCGTGATATCCCGCAGGTAAATGCCGCTGATGTTGCCGACGCCGACGAAACCGATACGGATCACAGTTTTCCCTCCTTCATCTTTTCACCGAGCCCGATCAGGGCCAATACGTAAACGACCGCCGCCTTCAGAAGATTGGGATAATACACGCCTTCGTCGTGCTCGTGCGCGACGCCCATCGCAGGAAGATCCTCCGGCGCGGGAAGCGCGCCCGGGCCAAACGCCACGGCGTTCGGAAGCTTGCGGGCGTAGGTACCGCCCGCCATGGCGAAGGGCTCCTGATCGCCGCCGAGAAGCTCCCGGCAGATCCCGGTCAGGGTCTCCACAAAGGGAGACTCCTTCGGAACGAAGGCGGGCTTGCTGTCGCGGAGAAGCTCCGCGCGGAATCCCTCTTCCCGGCACTTCCCGGAGATTGCGGCCAGGATCTCCTCTCCCTTTGACGTGACAGGATACCGGATGTTCAGGGTCAGGGCAGGCTTCCCCTCCCGCATCCTCAGGACCGATCCCACGCAGGTGAGCTTTCCGGAGACCTCGTCCTCCGCGGCGATGCCGAAGAAGGTTCCGTCGCAGTCGCGGTTCACGCCGGAAAGGAAGGAGAAGATCTCCCCGTCCCGTCCCGCGGCAAGGCCGGTCGAGACCAGCATGTCGGTGAGAAGTCTGATCGCGTTGACGCCGCTTTGGGGATGTGCGGCGTGCATCGCCTTTCCCATAGACGTGATCCGGATCCCCTCCGGGCTCCGCTCGATCGAGAAGGGCGCGGAAAGCGCGCCGATCTTCGCCAGGGTCACCGCGTTTTCCCGGATCAGCGCCGAAGCTTTTTCGGGCACCATATTCGTAACCAGGCCTCCCGCGGCGTCGAGGAAGAGGCCGGAAAGCGCTTCCTCGGATACCAGCGTGACCTCCAGGATCCCTTTTTCGGCGTAGCATACCGGGAAAGAGGAATCGGGGATCAGATTGTAGTCCGGCACCTGATGGGTGTCGCGGAACCACATCACGTCTTTCATGCCCTTTTCCTCGTCGGTTCCGAAATACACTCTCGGCTCAAAGGGAAGCGCGATCCCGAGATCCCGGATGCACCGGAGCGCGTACACCGCCGCCAGAGCCGGGCCTTTGTTGTCGCTGACGCCGCGGCCGTAGAGCACGCTGCCCTCCCGCGTCATGCGGAAGGGATCACGGACCCATCCGTCCCCCTCCGGCACCACGTCCAGATGTCCCCAGAGACCTACCGAACGGACCTCCCCGTTCGGCACCCGGAGAAGGCCGATCTTTCCGTCAAAATTCGCCGGGGTGAGTCCGTGGCTTTCGCCGAGATCCAGCGCCTTCTGAAGCACCCTCCGGCATCCTTCGCCGAAGGGCTTTTCGGCGTCCGGCTCCGAAACGCTCCGGATCGCGACCAGCTCCGCAAGCTCGCCGAGGTATTCCTCCTCATGCGCCTTCATCCAGGCCTCCGCCTTTTCTTTCCATGCTGCCGTCATAACCGTTTCCTCCTCCAAACGCGCGGCGCGTTCGTTTTCTCTCTTTTTTCCCTATCCGCGTTCCAGACTCTCTCAAACCACTGATCCGGCTCGGGAAGCGGCCTGACCGGTTCCCAGCGGGAGCGGATATCCTTTCCCTCCAGGATCGTGACCGCCGCGCTTTTCCGGTAAAGCTCGTCCTCCGGAACGACTTTTCCCTCTTTCAGGTAGACCGCGCTGCCGCGGCTGCCGGACGTCCCGGCGGAAAGCTCCTCCGCGGAAAGCAGCGCGAGCGACGCTACGAGCGCATCCCGTGTGACGAAGGCGGCCGGAAGGTCCGCCGCGTTTTCTGCCGACGCATCCCTTTCCCATTCTGCGAGGAGCGAGGAGATTTTCTCCCGCGCCGGAGCCAGATCCTCCTCGGCGCGCATGGCGGCGGCCGCTTCGCTCATTCTGTCCTCCGCCTCTTCCCGGATCCGGAGATGCCCCCGTCCCGTGCCGGAAAGCAGTCTTTCGGCTGTCTCTTCCGTTTCCCGCACCCGGTCTTTCAGGCTTTTCCCCCCGGCTCTTCTCGCTTCCCGGTCGGAAAGGATCGCCTCCGCCGCGCGCGCGGCGCCGACCTGTCCGGCGTTCAGCGCCGAACCGCCCGGCCGGTGGACGCCAAAGGTCCCCGCCGCTTCGCCCACGGCGTAAAGGCCGCGGATCCCGGTCTGCCAGTGCGCGTCCACCGCGATCCCGCCGTTGTTGTGCTGGGCCGCCAGTGTGATCTCCAGCGCTTCGCGCCGCAGATCGATCCCGTGCGCTTCGTAAAGGGCGACGGCGCCGGGATTCATGGCCAGGAGCCTTTCGACGGGCGTCGCCTGCAGGGCGCCGGAGTTCCGGAGATACTCTTCCGCCGTTTCCGGAAGCCCGGCGAGGCTTTCGGTCAGGCCGGCGGGATTGTTCCTGTAATCCAGGAAGACCCGCCTTTGGGCCCGCAGTTCCCGGTAAAGCGCCAGATCCACCCGCGAAGAGCCGTCGAGCCGCCCCGCGGTGAACGGCCATTGATACCCTTTCAGGAAAATGCTTTCCAGAAGATCGCTTTCGTCCCGGAAAAGCCCGCTTTCCCGGAGGAAGTCCCGCTCTTTTCCGTCTTCTCCCAGCGAGAAATAACGGGGGATCACCTGCTGATAGGAGCCGGAAAGATTCCAGCGGAATTTTACCGAAGCGATCCCGTACTGCCATTCGGCAAAGTTTTCAAGCCTTGCGCCGGCTTCGAGCGCCATGCCGGTCATGCCGGTCTGTCCCGCGGGATAGACGACGTTCCGGTAGATCGCAGCCGGTCCGCCCGTGGCAAGGATCACGTTTGCGGCGGGCCAAGCCTCGACTGCGCCGCGTTTGTCCACCGTGACGACGCCGCGTATCTCTCCCTTTTCCACGGCGAGAGACACCGCGCATTTCCCGTCGGCGATCCGGATCTTTTCCCGGAGACAGGCTTTTTCCAGCGCCTCGGTCATGAAAAAGGAGGTCAGAGGACCGGCGCTGGTGCCGCGGCTTCTGGGGTCGTGGTCGGTTTTGTATCCCACGAATTCTCCCATGTCGTTCCGGGGAAACGGCACGCCGAGTTCAAAAAGCTTGAGGAAGGCGCGCACCGAGCCCGCCGCCATGGCGTAGGCGTGATCCCCGTGGGTCGATCCGCCTTCAAAGAGGTTTTCGGCCATCGCCCGCACCGAATCGGGCTCATCCCCCGTCAGGGAGAGCTTATAGTAGGTCTGCTTGTCGCTGCCTGCGTTGCGGGAGGTGCCGTTGTCCCGCCGGTCGGTCAGGATCACAAGGCTCCTTTCCCCGCCCTCAGCGAGCCGGAGCGCCGCGGCGTAGGCCGCCGATCCGCTGCCGACGATCAGCACTCTTCTTTTCTTTTCCATAGCCCGCCTCCTTTTCGTCCATTATACAACGCCCGGAGAGAAAAGGCAACCGCTCCCGTCCGGCAATTTCTCTTTTACCCCGTTGCATTTTCCCGGAAAACAGAGTACAATAAAAGCGTATTCTGAATAGGGAGCTGATATCTTTGGATCGTTATTATTCTCTTTCCGTCGCAGGCCTCAAGCGCGACCTGAAGCTTTTCCCGGTGAATGAAAAGCTGTACATCGCGGCCTTTATCCTCTTCGGCGACGTGGAGCTGACCGAAAAGTGCGCCGCGGGCCTTCTGGAGAAGGCGCCCGCGTTCGATATCATGATCACCGCCGAATCCAAAGGCATTCCTCTGATTCACGAAATGGCCCGCCAGTCCGGACGCAACGAATACGTCGTGGCGCGCAAGGGTCCGAAGGTCTATATGGAGGACGTGGTGTTCGTCAACGTCAATTCCATCACCACCGCGTCGAGCCAGATCCTCTGCCTCGGCAGAAAAGAAGCCGAGCTGATCCGCGGCAAGCGAGTCCTCGTGGTGGACGATGTGATCTCCACCGGCGAATCCCTGACCGCCATCGAAAGACTCGTGGAACGCGTGGGCGGCAATATCGTCGCCAAAATGGCCGTCCTGGCCGAAGGCAGCGCCGCAAAGCGCGACGATATCCTCTTCCTGGAGCATCTGCCTCTGTTCGACGCAAACGGCAGCGAGATCGAGTGAGGGACGCCATGAAGGTCCTCATGCTCAACGGAAGTCCTCACAAAAACGGCAACACCGCTCTGGTCCTGAAGGAAATGGAGGAGATCTTCCTCGCCGAAGGGATCGAGACCGAAACGCTGCAGGTGGGATCGCAGGCGATCCGCGGCTGCATGGCCTGCAACGGGTGCAGGCGGACCGGGCGGTGCGTCTTCGACGATCTTGTCAACGAGGCGGCGCCGAAATTCGCCGAGGCTGCGGGACTCGTGGCAGCCAGTCCGGTCTATTACGCCTCCGCCAACGCCACGCTGGTGGCCTTCCTCGACCGGCTGTTTTACAGCACCGGATTTGACAAGACCATGAAGGTCGGCGCATCGGTCGTGGTGGCGCGCCGCGGCGGTCTTTCCTCCACCTTCGACGAGCTGAACAAGTATTTCACCATCTCGGGCATGCCCGTGGCCTCCAGCCGGTACTGGAATTCGGTCCACGGACGCACGCCGGGAGAAGTCCTGAAGGACGAGGAGGGTATGCAGACCGTGCGGACCCTCGCCCGGAATATGTCCTTCCTGATGAAATCCATCCGGCTCGGCCTCGACGCCTACGGTCTTCCCGAAAAGGAAGCGCCGGTGGCGACGCATTTCATTCGCTGAAAATCCGCCGTTCTCTTCCGGCGCCGGGAAAATCCCGGCGCCGGCTCTTTTCGCCGGAGGGATCCCGGCCTTTTTCCCCGCGGAAAAAAGCGGCTTTCAAAGTCGATTTCCCATTGACGGAAGGCCGTTTTTCCTGTACAATGAAAGTAATCTCATGAAAGGAAGGTTCTTCATATGCCATTGTTTCTGCAGAATTTTCTGACCGGCCTCGGCTCCTTCGCGCTGACTGCCGGCGGGCGCATCCTCGGCGCCGCCGTCATCCTGATCGCGGGCTTCCTGATCGTCGGCAAGCTTCTGAAAATGCTGGAAAAAAGCCGCGCTTTCGCAAAAATGGACAAGACGCCCCGCAGCTTCCTGATCGGCTTCCTGAACGTCATCCTGAAGGCTCTTCTGATCCTGACCGCCGCCTCGATCCTCGGCGTCCCCATGACCAACATCGTCGCCATCGTCGGCTCCTGCGGTCTGGCGGTCGGCCTTGCCATGCAGGGCAGCCTCGCCAACCTCGCCGGCGGTCTGATGATCCTGATCTTCAAGCCCTTCAAGGTCGGCGACTTCATCGAGGCCAACGGCTTTATGGGCACCGTAGAGAGCATCTCGGTCCTTTATACCGAGATGATCACCCCCGACAACCGCAAGGTCGTCGCCCCCAACGGTTCGCTTTCCAACGCCACCGTCGTCAACTATTCGGCGAAGGACACGCGCCGGATGGACTTCGACATCGCGGTCGCCTACGGCAGCGACATCGACGCCGTGCGCGCTTCTCTTCTGAATCTTGCCTCCACGGTCGACGGCGTTCTGGAGGATCCGGCGCCCGCCTGCAATATCAGCACATACAACGAGAGCTCGGTCACCTTCACGCTGCGCGTGTGGGTCGAAAGCGCCAAATACTGGGACGTGCATTTCGCTCTGCGCAACGGCGCCGAAAAGGCCCTGAAGGATAACGGCGTGAAGATCCCGCTTCCGCAGCTCGACGTTCACGTCAAGAACGACTGATTCCCATGGATCGCTTCATGATCCCGTACCTCATCGGGGCCGCGCTTCTCACGGCCCCGATTTTGGTGTTTTATCTCTTCTCTCCCAAGGTGACCGGAAAGAAAAAGCCCCTGATCAAGGGGCTTTGTTCGCTGATCTTCCTGCTCCTCGGCGTGATCGCGCTGCCCGGGAGCAGTCTTACGCCCGCGCCGTTTCTGCTTTTCGGCGGACTCGTTTTCTCCTTTCTCGGCGACGTGATCCTGGATCTGGAAAAGAAGACCGGCTTCCTTCTGGGGCTCGCCTCCTTCGCGCTGGCGCATCTTTTCTTCGCGGCGGGCTTTTTCACCGCGGTCCTCACCCGCGCCGCGGGCGAAGGCCTTTTCCCGGAGGGCGCGCTGCTTTTCGCCGCGGCGGCGCTTCTCATGATCCTTCTCTTCCCGCTCCTGAAGCTCAGGCCGCCAAAGGAGCTCCGCTTCCCGGTGGCGGTCTATCTCGTGCTTCTTTCGCTGACCCTCGCGCTGTCTTTTCCCGCTTCCCTGGCGATCCTCACGCCCGTTCCTCTGATCGGAACCGCGCTTTTCGCCTTTTCGGACGCGGCGCTGGCGGCCGGTCTTTTCGGGAAGCCGTCGAAGCTCAAATCGTGCCTCTGTCTTTTCACCTATTACCCGGCCGAGCTTCTTCTGGCCGCGGCGATCGCCCTTTTCTGACGGGCGTCCGATCTCACAAAATGCGCCGCGCGGCCCAAAGCCGCGCGGCGCTTCTCTGTGGGCCGGGCTCAGAAGACCTTCAGGACTCCGGCTCCTTTTTTCACGAAAGCGACGAATTCCGGAAGCTCCGC
>JAFRWU010000013.1 GCA_017441705.1 Clostridia bacterium
CCCCACCGGCTCCACCACCATCCTCATCGCCGTTGTGAAGGGCAAGGACATCACCGTGGAGGGCATCAACGCCGCCATGAAGGCCGCCAGCAACGAATCCTTCGGTTACACCGAAGATCCGATCGTCTCCTCCGACGTGATCGGCATCCGTTACGGCTCCCTGTTTGACGCCACCCAGACCATGGTCTCCAAGATCGACGACGACACCTACCAGGTGCAGGTCGTTTCCTGGTACGACAACGAGAACTCCTACACCAGCCAGATGGTCCGCACCATCAAGTACTTCGCTGAGATCTGAGTTTTCAAAAAGAACAGAGTAAAGCGCGCGGCTTTTTGCCGCGCGCTTTTTCCCGTTTACGAGACCGGTCCGAAGGTCAGTCTACCGAAAGAGGCTTTGCGGAATCCAGGGCTTTGTAATACTTCATATAGTTGCGGAGCACCAGCTTCACGCCCTCTTCGGGAGTGAGCCCGTCCAGACGGCTCGCGTCCCGGAGAGAGGAAGCGGCGAAAAGTGTCCCGTCCTCCCGGATCTCATAGACACAATAGCTGAATCCCCTTGTAAGCGGGATCGTTTTCCCGTCGTAGGAGGTCTCTTCCGTGCTCCAGACGAAGAAGAGGTAGTTTTCGGCGTCGGGGATCTCATTCTCATAGAGACCGTAGCGGAATCCCACCAGATCGCCCGCCTCCAGACCGCCCCAGAAGACCTCGGTGACTTCCAGGATCAGGATGCCCTGGTCCGCGTCGCTTTTCGATTGCTTCTCTTCCTTCACGCGCTCGACCACTCTGCCGCTGAAAATGACGTTCGTTTCGTCGTCCGGCCCGAGATCCAGAATCGATTGGGGATTCATGCCCCGGTTGCCGAGGTATTCAATGGGATGTACGAAATACGCTTTGCGCTCCAGATCGTAATAATCCTGATAAGGGCTTCGGACTCCGCCCGGAATATCTACCCCGCGAAGCGAATAGAGCACCTGATAGAAATACGCGTATTTGGGGTAATTACGGACTGCCAGAGCGCGCATATCCGACCGGAGGGGGATGGAAAGCTCCAGAGTTTCCTCCTCAAGCGCCAGGGACTCGGCTTCCTCGCGGTCCTCTTCGGGGTACAGCCCTTTTTCATCCTGCCTTTCCCGGAGCTCCGCAAGTCTCTTTTTGACCTCCTCCAACCGCGCGGTTTTTTCGGGATCGGGTGCCGTGTCCATGTCGAAGACCGGATCGGTCTCCTTTTCGGCCTGAAGCTCGGCCTGCAAAAGCTCTGATTCCTCCCGCACCAGCTTTTTCATCCGATCCTTCGCCGCGGCGGGTTCGGTTTCGCTTTCGGGTTCGGTCCCGGATTCCGGCTCCCCTGCGGGATCCGGCTCGCCCGTTTCGTCCCCGGTTGGGGAAAGGGTCCCGCTTTCTTCCCCCGGAAGGACGCTTTCGGGGGTCGTTTCCGGTTTCCCGGTACAGGAAGAAAGCAGAAGAAGCGAGAGGGAAAGCGAAAGGATCGTGATCAAGATTTTGTATCGCATCGTTTGTCCTCCTTTGTCGCAGGATCATCCGGCGGGGCTTTCGATCGCAAGCTTCGCGCCTTTGCCCCGGAGATCGCCGTATTTCAGAAAGGTGCGAAGCACCAGCCGGCACGCCTCCTCCGGCGTAAGCCCGTCCAGCTTGTGGAATTCTCCGAGCCGCGTGCAGGAAAGAAGACTGCCGTCCGTCAGGATCTCGTATCCCTGCTCAGACCAGGCGTGGAAAAGCGGCAGCTCCGCGCCTCCGGATTCGACCTGACCGTCGCCCTTGCGGACGAAAAGGAGCCACCCTGCGGCGTCCCGCACGGATGCGGCGTTCTCTTCGCCGTCCACCGCAAAGGCAATGCGGTCCCCGGCGGAAAGATTGCCCCAGTAGACCTCGGTGACCTCCATGACGACGGCGAAGCTGTTTTCCCCGATGGCTTCCAGGCCGATCCCCTTCGCGGCAAAGGCGACTTGCTCCGCTTCGGTCGGCGCAAGGTCGGGAAGATAGGGATAGGCTCTGCTTGCAAGGATCTCGATCGAATCGAAAATCAGGACCCGGTGGGCTGCGCTGGTGAAGTGGGAGAAGGGATGACCCGGCTTGCGGAAATAGGCGTAGGAGGCGTAATCCTTTTTGGCGTCCTCCCGCGTGCGGCTGTAGCCCGCGGGGAGCGTCAGGAGCGCGAGCTCTTCGATCCGGAGGTCCAGGGCTTCTATTTCCCGGGCGAGAGAGTCCCAGCCTTCGGGATCCTCGTATTCGTCGATCTCCTCCAGCTCGTATGCCAGAGCCCGCTTCTTTTGACGCAGCTCCTGAAGCTCGGCCTTCTGCGCGGGATCCGGCTCGCGCGTCTCGTCGAAGATCGGATCGGTCTCCTTTTCGGCCTGAAGCTCGGCTTGTAAAGCTTCGGATTCCTCACGTACCAGCTTTTTCATCCGATCCTTCGCCGCGGCAGGTTCGCTTTCCGGTTCGGTTTCGCTTTCGGACTCTGTCCCGTACCTCCTGCTGTCGGATTCGGACGCAGGCGCGGCGGTATCCGGAGACGTCTCTTTTTCGCCCGGCTTCTCTCCGCAGGAGGGAAACGTCAGAAACAGAAAAAGACACAGGACGGCCGGGACGATCCTGACAGGATATTTCATGACTGCAAGCCTCCTCCGGACCGGATTTCCGGGAAAGAAGGGGCCGTTTTCCCGGATCGCATGGAGAGTATATCACGCCGATGTTTCAAAGCTGTATCAAAAGTATGAACAAATTGTTAATTCTCATTTTCGGTTCCGGCTTTCTTTTTTCGCAGCAGGCGGGGGATGCCGGGATTTTCCAAAAGTCAAGTCTTGTTTTTCCGGAAAGAATGTGATATATCCTATCATAGGAGATTGCTTTCTCCCCGAGGAAAGCGGGAAGGAAGCGAAGAACGGAAGAAGAGAGAACCGGGGACGACAGGCGCGGGGTCGGGAAGACCCGCGGGAAAGGAGAGGGCATGCAGAAGGATCGTGCGGCGGAGGAAAGGTATCTCGAAAAAGTCGAGGCGCTGCTCGAAAAGCGCCTGACGGAGAGCCGTGAGAGGATCGGCGACGCAAAGGCGCGTCTTGCCGAGGACGGCCAGACCATGTGGGAGGACGTCAAGCGCACCGTCAGGAACGCCGGGGTCGACACCTTTGACGAAATGGTGGAGATCCTGCAGAACGCGACCCATATGGAGCACGAGGAAAACCGCCGCGACATGGAGGAAGAGGAAGAAAAGAGACTGCTGCGCATGCGCTACGCGCCGTATTTCGGACGGGTGGATTTTCGCGACGAATGGGAGGAAAGCGAGATCTACGTGGGGACAGCGACTCTGGAGGAGGACGGGGAATTCCTGGTTTACGACTGGCGGAGCCCTGTGGCTTCGCTCTATTACGAAGGCGGGACGGGAAAGGCCGGCTATACCGCCCCGCTCGGCCGGATCGAAGGGGAGATCACCCGGAAAAGACAGTACGTGATCGAAAACGGGAAGCTTTCATACTATCTCGACACCGATCTGGAGATCAGCGACGGGATCCTGCGGGAAGCCCTGGCGGGGAACGCCGATCTGCACCTGAAAACCATCGTTTCCACCATCCAGCGGGAGCAGAACGCGGCCATCCGCCGTCCGTGGCGCAGGGATCTTCTGATCACCGGGCCCGCGGGCTGCGGCAAGACCTCGGTCGGGATGCACCGGCTCGCCTGGATGCTCTATGAAAACCGGGAACGCCTCCGTCCGGAAGAGGTCCTGATCCTGACCCAGAGCGCGATCTTTTCCTCCTATCTGACCGGGGTCCTGCCCGCCCTGGGAGAGCGGGAAACCAGACGGGCCGACGTGGATTCCCTGTGGGAAGACATGGTGCCGGGACTTGCGTCCGACGGGATGCAGGGCCTTTGCGACGCGGTGCTCGCGGGCGACGAAGCGAGAAGACGCCGGGCCGTCCGGAAGCTTTCGCCCGCTTTTGAGGAGACGATGCGAAAGGCTGTGGAGGCCGAAAGCTACGACTTTCCCGACGTGGTTTTCCTGGACGACGTCGTCTTTCCGGGGGAAGAGCTTTCCAAGCGCTTCCGGGAGGATACGGACTATCCGCCGAAGGTGCGGGCCAAAAGGCTTGCCGACGCGGTGGAAAGCGCGGTGGACTCCTATTTCGCCGTGGGCGAAGCCGATCCCGAAAAGCCGATCCGGAAAAAGCTTTCCGCAACCGAAGAGGCGCTTCACGTCCCCATGGACGAGCTGGTGGAGCTTACCCGCATCCGCCTTTCCGGCAGGTTCCGGAGCGCGGCGGAGACGCTTCTCGATCATGATCTTTTCGCGCTTTACGAGACTTTTCTTGTCCCGGAGGAAAAAGAGGTCTTCCGGAAAAACCGCGCCCGCGGCGCGGTCGATTACGAGGACCTTCTGGCCATGGCGCGCCTCGCCTTCTTCCGGGAGGGGAGAGGCGGGATCGACGACGCGAAGGTGATCCTGGTGGACGAGGCGCAGGATCAGCCGCGGCTTGCCCATAAGCTCTTGCGCGAGCTTTATCCTTACGCTTCCTTCACGGTGCTGGCCGACGGCGCGCAGGCGCTCCTGCCGGGGATTTCCTCCACCGAGGAGGAACTGAAAGAGATCTACCGGGCCGATGCGGTCCGCTTTACCCGCAGCTTCCGCTCCGTGACCCCCGTCGCCCGGTTTGCCCGCGGTCTGATCGGAGCCGATTACGAGATCTTTGCCCGCGACGGGCGCGAGGTGGAGGAAAGCAAAAAGGATCTTCCCCTGGTTCTGGAGGAGATCCTTCGGGACATGAAAGACGGGGAAAGACTGCTGGCCGTGACCCGCAGCGCGGAGGAGAGCCGCGCGCTCTATCTCGGGTACGGAAAGAAGCTCGGCGCGGAGCTGGTGGACGCCAGGGACAAGACCGTGAAGGGCCGGTTCCTGATCGCACCGGTGATTTACGCCAAGGGACTGGAATTCGACCGGGTAGTCTATTCCCGGAAGGATTTCCGGGAAAACCGCGCCGCGGAATATCTGGCGGCGACCCGGGCGCTGCACCGGCTGACCGTCACCCCATAAGCACCAGGGCGTTCCCCTCCACCGTGATGGAGGTCACCTTGATCGGGAGCTTCTGAAGCTCCTTGTTCAGGGAATCGGCAAAGGGCTTGAAGAGCGAAGCCGGCAGAAAATCCATGGAAAGCGTCAGTGACATCACCGAAAGCGAGGCCGGCGTCAGTACGATGCCGGTCTCCGGCGTATAGGTGAAGGTGGCCGTGGTCGAAAAAGGCAGCGTTTCGGGCAGGAAAGCCGAAAGCCCGAGATGATAGGAGTCCGAAAGCTTTTTCGGATAAAGATCGCCGGTGATCGAGACGCCGTTCGGTTCCGTAAAGTGCAGCTCGTCGATCCTGTAAGGCGAATCGGCCGGAAGGGATCCGGTCAGAAGCTTAAGCGCGGCGTCCTCCCGGATGGACAGGGTGATCCCCGCTCCGTCGCCGGCGGGGACGCTTTCCTTTTCGCTCTCCCCGGGCGCGTTCCCTTCGGACTCCGGCGCCGGGGGAAGCGTCGTCGGTCCGTCGCCGGTCTGCTTTTCGCCGGAGGAGGATTCGCTCTCCTTCCGCGTTTCGGAGGCGATCTCGCCGGATCTTGCGGATTCCGCGTCCCGCCCCGCGCCGGATCTGCGGCCGCAGGCGGGGAAAAGGAGGATCAGAAGAACGAGAAGGACCGCGATCGCTTTTTTCATGACAGGTCGTCTCCTTTCAATGGATGATGGACGGGTTTCTCTCATTTATTCGTCTTCCGCGGGGGAAAGAAGCTCGCCCAGGAGCGTTCCGTCCCGCGCCTCCCGGACGACGGCCTTCAGAAGCTTTCCGGAAAGGCCGGGCGTTCGGGTCGAAAAAGGATGATAATCGGCGGTATATCCGCTGGAGACGCCGTTTTCCTCGGTTTCGAACAGGACCGTGACTTCTTTGCCGATCGAAGCCCGGAGCTTTTCCTCCGCGATTTCCGACGCCAGAGCGGAGAGGATCCCGACCCGCTCCTCCTTGACGCGGCGCGGCACCTGATCCGGCATGCGCGCGGCGCGGGTCCCTTCGCGCATGGAGTAGGGGAAAGCGTGGACCCGGTCGAAGCGGATTTCCCGGCAGAAGTCCAGGGTCTCCCCGAATTCCTCTTCGGTTTCTCCGGGGAATCCGGCGATGATGTCGGTGGTGATCGCCGCATCGGGGAAGTAAGCGCGCAAAAGCGCCGCAGACCGGCGGAAAAGCGCGGTATCGTATTTCCGGCCCATCCGCTTCAGGACCGTGTCGGAGCCGGACTGCAGAGAAAGGTGAAAATGCGGGCAGAGGGAGGAAAAGCCCGCGAGCCTCCGGCAGAAATCCTCCGTGACGATCCGTGGCTCCAGAGAGCCGAGACGGAGCCTTGCTTCTCCCGCCGCGGGCGCCAGCCTTTCCAGAAGCGCGCCGAGCGTCGGCTTTCCGGGCAGATCCTCGCCGTAGGAAGCGATCTCGATGCCGGTCAGAACGATTTCCCGCGCGCCGCCGCGCACGAGCCGCCGCACCTCGGATTCCAGAAAAGCCGGATCCTCGGAACGCACCCGTCCCCGGAGATAGGGGATGACGCAGTAGGCGCAGAAATTGGAGCAGCCGTCCTCGATTTTGAGAAGCGAGCGCGTCCGGCCCGCGGGATGACCGGCGGGAAGCCTTTCAAAAGGCGCTTTTTCGTCGGTGGGCAGAAAGCCCGGCTCGCCCCTGCGATACGCGAAGCAGGCGTTGAGAAAAGTCTTGTGATCCCGGTTGCCGCCGGCGAGATCGGCGTCGCCGCTTTTGAGAAGCTCCTCGGCCGCAAGAAGGGAATAGCAGCCGCACGCCGCGATCACGGCGTCGGGATTGCGCTTCCTCGCGGCGCGCATTTCCTGACGGCTTTTTTTGCCCGCGTTGGAGGTCACGGCGCAGGAATTGACGACGTAGATATCCGCCTTTTCATCGGACGGAACGACCTCGTGCCCGGCTTCACGCGCGAGAAGCTCCATCGCCTGGGTCTCGAACTGATTGGTTTTGCACCCCAGCGTGATGAACGCGATCCTTGCCATACGACCTCCGAATTAGATGATATGCACAAAAATAATAAGTTAGTTTTGTTAAAAACAGAGAATTGACCATTGAGAATGCCCTGAAAGTATAGTATACTACACTCACCCAAAAAAAGAAAGGGGATTGAAACATGAAAGACATGATCATCCGACTGGTTTCCATCGATGACGTGAAAAACTTCGTCAATATCGCGGTTACAAGCCCCTGCGAGATCTATCTGATCTCGGGCCGGTATATCGTGGACGGAAAGTCCATTATGGGCGTGTTTTCACTGGATCTCGCGAACAACATCCGCATGGAGGTTCAGGGGGAAAACGCGGAGGAAACCATCGAAAAGTTCCGCGCCTTCGAAGTGAAGTAAGGCGAAAGCGGCCGAAGGCCGCCCGAAAGGCATAACGCACACGGCTTTTTCGTATGCTATCCCGGAAAGAAGGGATCGAGTATGAAAAAGCTGTTTCTTTTTGTCCTGATCGCGGCGCTTTTCACGGGCGGCGCCGTTTCCGCCGCGCCGCCCTCGATACCGGAAAACGCCGCCCGCGCCTATATCCTCACCGAAGGGGAGACGGGGGAGACGATCGCCGCGTACAGGGCGCACGACCGCTTTGCGCCGGCAAGCGTGACCAAGATCATGACCATGCTCCTGGTCGCGGAGGCGCTGGACGCCGGGCAGTACCGGAAGGAGGATACGGTCACGGCGAGCGAACGCGCCGCAGGCATGGGCGGCTCTCAGATCTGGCTGGAGCCCGGGGAGAAATTCACCGTGGAAGAGCTTTTGAAGACCGTGGCCGTGGTGTCAGCCAACGACGCGGCGGTTGCGCTCGCCGAATTCACCGCGGGGAGCGAGGAGAACTTCGTGGAGCGCATGAACGACAAGGCGGCGTATCTCGGGATGCTGGACACGCACTTTGAAAACTGCACGGGTCTTCCCGCCGAGGGACATCTCACCTCGGCGTACGACATCGCGGTGATGTCCCGGGAGCTTCTCAAGCACAAATGGATCACCGGACTCACCACCATCCGGACCGGCTCGATCCGGGACGGAAAGCTGGAGCTGGTGAATACGAACAAGCTGCTCCGCACCTACGACGGGGCCACCGGTCTGAAGACCGGCTTCACGCAGGAGGCGCGCTATTGTCTCAGCGCCACTGCGGAACGGGAGGGCACCTCGCTCGTCGCGGTGGTCCTGGGCGGCGAGACCTCGGCTCTCCGGTTCGAGGCGGCGGCTTCTCTTCTGAATTACGGATTCGCGGGCTACCGGACGGTGGATCTTGCCGAAAAGGACGGGGAACTGCCGTCCGCTCTTCCGGTGATCAACGGGAAGGAAGAAGAGGTGCCCATCGCGCTGGAGGGCGGCGGAAAGATCCTGCTGCCGAAAGACAAGGCCGCGCGCCTCCGGTACGAGACCGATCTGCCGGATTCGCTTCCCGCTCCGGTCGCGGAAGGGGAAACCGTCGGGACGCTCCGCTGTTACGCGGGGGAGGAGCTCCTTCTGGAGCGCCGGTTCACCGCGGCGTCGGCGGTGGAGGCCGAAGGCTTTTTCGACGTGTTCCGCGGCCTTCTCAGGCGGGTCTTTCTCGGAAGCGCGGCCTGAAGGACGATGGATCAGGAGGGCTTTTTCTCGCTTTTCAGCGAAAGCCCGATGCGCTTTTTGACCGCGTCCACCGAGATCACGCGGAATTCCCGCACGTCGCCGACCTTCAGCACCTCGGAGGGATGACGCACGAACCGGTCGGCGCATTCGGATACGTGGACCAGACCGTCCTGATGCACGCCGATGTCCACGAAAGCGCCGAAATCGGTGACGTTGCGCACCGTCCCGGTGATCCTCATGCCCGGAGTCAGATCCGAAAGCTCCATCACGTCGCGCCGGAGCAGCGGGGGAGGCAGCTCGTCGCGCAGATCGCGTCCGGGCTTGATCAGTTCCTTTACGATATCGCGGAGCGTGGGGACGCCGAGGCCTGCGGCCGCGGCCGCCCTTTCCTCGCCGGAGGTCTTGACAAGCAGGGGAAGCGCGAGCCTTTCGGTCTCGGTCGCGGCGCCGGTCCCCAGAAGCTTCAGAAGCGCCTTGCATCCCGCGTAGGATTCGGGATGGACGCCGGTGTTGTCCAGAAGCTCCTTTCCGCCGGGCACGCGCAGGAAGCCGGCCGCCTGCTCGAAGGTCTTCTCTCCCATGCGGGGCACCTTTTTCAGGGCCGCGCGGGAGGGGAAGGGGCCGTTTTCGTCCCGGTATTTCACGATAGCCTGCGCGGAGGCGGCGTTGAGCCCCGAAACGCGGGCAAGAAGCTCCCTGGAGGCGGTGTTCACGTCCACGCCCACCGCGTTGACGCAGTCCTCCACCACCGCGTCCAGAGCGCGTGCGAGCTCCGCCGGGGGGAGGTCGTGCTGATACTGCCCCACGCCGATGGAGCGGGGGTCGATCTTGACCAGCTCGGCCAGAGGGTCCTGCATCCGCCGGCCGATGGAGACGGCGCTGCGGAGCGATACGTCGAAATCGGGGAACTCGGCAGCGGCCAGTTTGGAGGCCGAATAGACCGAAGCGCCCGCTTCGCTGACCATCATATACCCGAGCTTCGGGTCGCCGAACTTTTTCAAGGCGTTTGCCAGAAAGATCTCGCTCTCTTTGGAGGCTGTTCCGTTGCCGCAGGCGATGGCGTCCACGCGGTAGTCGCGAAGCAGACGGAAGAGCAGCGCCTCGCTTTCCGCGATCCTGTTATAAGGCGGAGTGGGGTAGAAGACGTCGGTTTTGAGAAGCTTCCCGGTGGGATCCACCACTGCGATCTTGCATCCGGTGCGCATGCCCGGGTCGATGGCGAGCACCGTCTTGCCCTTGATGGGCGGCACCAGAAGAAGCTGGCGGAGATTGGCGGCGAAGACCGAGATGGCCTGGGCGTCGGCGCGGTCGGTCAGCTCCTGCCGGAGCTCGCGCTCCAGCGACGGAGCGATCAGCCGGTCGTAGGCGTCCTCCGCGCAGCCGGCGAGAAAGGCGGCCCTTTCGCCGGAGCCCGCGGCGAAGCGGCTTTTCAGGAACCCTTTGGCGCGGACGACGTCAGCTTGGATCGACGCCTTCAGGAATCCCTCCTTTTCCCCGCGGTTGACTGCGAGGATCCGGTGGGAGGGAAGGGTGCGCCACGCCTCGGAAAAATCGTAATAGCCCCGGTAGACCGAATCCTCTTCCTTTGCGGCTTTGACCGTGAGAAGGGCGGAACGGTGCGCGCCTTCGCGCAGGACCCGCCGGGATTCGGCGTCGTCGGAGATCCTTTCGGCGATCACGTCGTGCGCGCCGGCAAGCGCCTCTTCGACCGAATTCACGCCCTTTTCGGGGTCGACAAAGTCCCGCGCCGCTTCGGAGAGCGCGATATTCTTTTCCGTCAGGATCCGCTCGGCCAGAGGAACGAGACCGCGCTCCGCCGCGACGGTGGCGCGGGTGCGGCGTTTCGGCTTATAGGGACGGTAAAGGTCCTCCGCGGCGGCCAGAGTCGCCGCCTTGTCCAGCGCATCCTCCAGTTCGGGGATCAGCTTCCCCTGTTCCCGGATGGAAGAGAGGATCTCCTCCTTGCGTTTGGCAAGGTTCCGGAGGTATTCCAGCCGCTCGGAAAGGGCGCGCAGCACCTGATCGTCCACCGATCCGGTCATTTCCTTCCGGTAGCGGGCGATGAAAGGGACGGTGGAACCGCCGTCCAGCAAAGAGATGATGTTTTCGACGTGCCCGGGCTTCAGGGAGAATTCGCGGGAAAGGGTTTTGATTTCGTCCATGTCGTGCTCGCTTTCTTCTTGAGATTCAGAAAAGTCGTGACCTTGCGGGAGCCGGGAGGCTCCGCAAAGTCACGATGAAATGTGATGTGTTTCCCGCCTCCGGAAGGTCAGAGGAACCGCTCGGCGAGATCGAGCTTTTCCCACGGGAGATCCAGATCGTCCCGGCCGAAATGGCCGTAAGCGGCGGTCTGCCGGTAGATCGGCCGGCGGAGATCCAGCTCCTCGATGATATGCGCAGGGCGGAAATCCACCTTTTCGGCAAGCAGCTTTTCGATCTTTTCCACCGGGACCTTTTCGGTGCCGAAGCATTCCGCCGAGATCGAGACCGGCTTCGCCACGCCGATGGCGTAGGCGATCTCCAGCTCGCAGGCGTCGCAGAGCCCGGCCGCCACCAGATTCTTCGCGGCGTAACGGGCCATGTAAGATGCGGAACGGTCCACCTTTGTCGGATCCTTGCCGGAGAAGCTGCCGCCGCCGTGACGGCCGTAGCCGCCGTAGGTGTCCACGATGATCTTCCGTCCGGTCAGGCCGCTGTCGCCCTGCGGGCCGCCGACCACGAACCGTCCGGTGGGATTGATCAGGTATCGGGTGTTTTTCAGAAGGGACGCGGGAAGGGAAGCCTTGACCACCTCTTCGATCACGGCCTCGCGCAGGGCCTCGATCGAAACGTCCTCGGCGTGCTGGGTGGAAAGGATGACGGTGGGGATCTCCGCGGGGATACCGTTTTCGTCGTAACGGACCGTCACCTGTCCCTTTCCGTCGGGACGGAGGAAGGGAAGCTTTCCGCTTTTCCGCACCTCGGCAAGCCTGCGCATCATCCGGTGGGAGAAAGCGATGGCGGCGGGCATGTAGGAAGGGGTCTCGCGGCAGGCGTAGCCGAACATGATCCCCTGATCGCCCGCGCCGATCAGATCGTATTTATCCGTGCCGGAGGCTTTGAATTCAAAGGAACGGTCCACGCCCAGGGCGATGTCGGGAGACTGCTCGTCGATGGCGGTCAGGACCGAACAGGTATCCCCGTCGAAGCCGCCGGTCCCGCGCTCGTATCCGATCTCCCGGAGGGTCCTGCGGACCACGGCGGGGATATCGCAGTACCAGTCGGTGGAGATCTCGCCCATCACCAGGACCATCCCCGTGGTGGTGACGGTTTCGCAGGCTACGCGGGCGTATCTGTCGTGGGCGAGGATATCGTCCAGAACGGCGTCGGAGATCTGATCGCAGACCTTGTCCGGATGCCCTTCGGTCACCGATTCGGAGGTGAAAAGCTTGTTTTTCGGCATATGATAAAAGTCCTTTCTTTTTCTGGACCCTGTGTCCGCGCCTATTCTATCATAACGCAGGGAAAATATCAAGGGCGGGCGCCTTTTTGGTTTGACAATTTCCCCGGGCGGGAGTATAATGAAAACGGCGAAAAAAGAAAGAAAGGAGGAAAGGAACATAGAGCTGTTCAGAAAGAGAAACCGCAAGCCGCTCGCGCTTCTCTTCGTCGATTACGAGCACTGGTATATTTCCATGACCAAGCTCCACCACCAGAAACCGAATCTGATGGCCTGGCGGGAAGAGGTCTCCCAAAAATACGAGATCAAGGATATTTATTTCTTCGCCGATTATTCTCACCCGAATCTGCAGGCCGAGATCCCCCGCATCCGTGAAGTGACCAATATGGTGATTGAAACGAAAAACACGTCAAGCTATTATAAAAAGGACTTCACGGATTTCATCGTTCTGGATCATATTTATCAGCATGCGGTGTCCGACCGGGACGTGGATTGCTTCATCATTTTCACCGGCGACGGGCATTTCAGCTCGGTGGTGAATTTCATCCGCCAGCGCTGCCACAAGGAAGTGGGCGTTTACGGAGTCAGGCTTGCGATGTCGAGCATCCTGAAAAGCGCGGCCAGCTGGTGTATCGAGATCCCGGAGGAAGAAAAGAAAGTCGATCCGGACATGCCGTATATCGATCTCGTCCTGTCCTATCTCAAGGACCGGGAGCTGGAAAAGAACGAAAAGGAAATGACGCTGCCGGAAACCGCCGCCAGATTGAAGCAGTATACGGGGGAAGACGAGGAAAACTTCCGCCGTGCGGCGAACAAGCTCCTCGATCTCGGGTACGCGAAAAGAGAAGAGACCGTGGTGGAGGGAAACCGTCTGGTCTCCATCCTCCGGCCCGACTGGATCAAGATGAAAAAAGACGATTACTGGGACGACGCGCTGTATCTCGAAGAGAAAAAATGAAAAGAAATCCCCGGAGGAAAGACCCTCCGGGGATTTCTTTTGCAAGGCAGTCTGTCCGCGGAACAGAGGACGGTCTGTCCGGACCTCATTTCCGGAAGAGCCTGGGAAGCCACTTCCGGGCCGCGACGCGCCAGGCCTGCCATTCGTGGGCGCCTTCGCTTTTCACCACAAAGGTCGGGATGCCGCGGGAGGAGAAGAACTCCACGCTGTCCGGGATGTCCACGAAGCCCTTCGGCGCAAGCTCCAGCTCGCCGCCTGAGATCAGGACCTCTTTGACGGTCTTCCTGAAAAGAGCCTCGTCGGCCGCCTTTGGCTCCTCCTGAACGAAGCGGCGGTTGCGCACGCCGGCGGACATGATCCCCACGTAGGCAAAAACGCCGGGGTATTTCAGGACCGTCTGGCAGGTCTGCATCCCGCCCATGGAAAGGCCGGTCAGGGCACGGTGATCGGGATCGGCGATCACACGGAAGGTCTTTTCCACGAAGGGGACCGTTTCGTTCACCAGAAGATCGGGGAACTTGTTCTGGAAATGCAGCTTCATCATGTCGGGATCGGCCTCCTCGCCCGCGGGGAAGGCGTAGCCGTAATCGTTCACGATGATCATTTCCTCCGCTTCGCCCCCAGCGAGCAGGTTGTCGGCGATGAAATTGATCTTGCCCTGCTCCACCCAGCCGGTCTGGTTTTCGGACGAACCGTGCTGGAGATAGAGCACGGGGTATCTTTTTGCAAAATCCGTTTCGTAGGAGGGCGGCGTATACACCGTGAGACAGCGGAATTTGCCGGTGAATCCGCTCTTGTAGTAGACCTTGCGCACCTGCCCGTGGGGAACATCCCGGATGTCGTAGAAATCGTAGCCGGGATCCGGCACGTCCAGGGAGTTGACCGCCTTGTTCAGGACCCAGTACAGAGGCATGGTGGGGTTGACGGTCTCGATCCCGTCGGCAAGGAAGACCACGTAATGCGTGCCGGGACGGATGCCGGTCAGGATCAGGACGAAGCTGCCGTCTTCCTGCTTTTCAAAGTCGTAGACCCTGTCCTCCAGCCCGGTGTAGCCGGACATGCCCTTGATCTGCACCTTTTCCGCGCCGCAGGCGGGGAAGGTCAGCCTGACCGATCCGTCGGGCAGATAGACCGGGTTTTCGTAGATCGAGGAGAAGGAAAGCCCGTTGGACCAGAGAGATTGATTCGCCATCTTGAGATCCTCCTTGTTTTTTTCTTTCTTTCTGAATTATATCATTTTCCGCCCGGTTTGGCAACTGCGTTGCAAAGACCGTCCGCGTGTGGTAAAATGAAGGAAAGGACCGGCGCCGGAAAAGGGAAACGGCGCCGGGGAAAGGCGCGGAGGGATCGTATGAGAAAAACGGTGATCGGCATACTGGCGCACGTGGATGCGGGCAAGACCACCCTGTCGGAGGCCATGCTCTATACCGCGGGGGAACTGCGCGCCATGGGCAGGGTCGATCACGGCGACGCCTTCCTCGACAACTTCGCTCTGGAGCGGGAGCGCGGGATCACCATCTTTTCCAAGGAGGCGGTCTTCTCTCTGCCGGGGCTCGAGGTCACGCTTTTGGACACGCCCGGACACGTGGACTTTTCCCCCGAAATGGAGCGGACGCTGGACGTTCTGGACGCGGCGATCCTGGTGATCAGCGCGACCGCCGGCGTACAGAGCCACACCGAAACGGTCTGGCGCCTTCTCAGACGGCACGGGATCCCGACCTTTCTCTTTGTCAACAAATGCGATCTGCCCGCTCCCTCGCGCGCGGAGCTTCTGGAGGAATGCCGGAAGAAGCTCGATCCCGGCTGCGCGGATCTTTCCGCGCCCGACGAGGAGATCGCCGTGGGGGACGAGCGTCTTTTGGAGAAATATCTGGAGCGGGGATCTCTCCCGGAGGAAAGCCTCCGGAAAGCCGTGCGGGAAGGCCGGATCTTTCCGGTCCGCTTCGGCGCGGCGCTCCGGCTCCTGGGCGTGGAGGAATTCCTGAAGGAGCTGGAAAAATTCGCGCCTGCGACGCCGGAGAGAGAGGCGTTTGCCGCCCGCGTGTTCAAGATCTCCTATGAAAACGATCTGCGTCTGACTCACCTGAAGGTCACGGGCGGGGTCCTCAGGGTGCGGGACGTGATCAAGGGCCGCGGGTTTGAGGAAAAGATCACCCAGCTCCGGCGTTACTCCGGCGCGAAATTCCGCACGGTGGAGGAGGCGCGCCCCGGCGACGTGGTGGCCGCGGCGGGTCTTTCGCGCACCACCCCCGGCCTCGGTCTCGGCGCGGAGGACGACGGGGAAGAGGCGACGCTGGAGCCGGTCCTTGCCTGCCGGGTGGGTCTTCCCGCGGGGATCGATCCGCACGACGCGGTCCGGGATTTCCGGCGGCTGGAGGAAGAGGAACCGGCGCTCCGGGTGGAGTGGAACGAAAGGCTCCGGGAGCTGCGGGTCCATCTGATGGGCAAAGTGCAGCAGGAGGTCGTCGCCCGGCTGGTTTCCGACCGGTTCGGATACGCCGTGACCTTCGACCGCGGAAGCATCCTCTACCGGGAGACGATCCGGAAGCCCGCGGAGGGCGTGGGCCATTTCGAACCGCTCCGGCATTATGCGGAAGTGCATCTGCTCCTGGAGCCGGGGGCGCGCGGAAGCGGCTTCACGGTCTCCACCGCCTGCCGGGAGGACGATCTGGACGGAAACTGGCAGAGGCTGATCCTCACGCATCTTCTGGAAAAGACGCATCTCGGCGTCCTGACCGGCGCGCCGGTCACCGATCTGCACGTGACCCTGATGTCGGGCCGCGCGCATCTGAAGCACACCGAAGGGGGCGACTTCCGGGAGGCTGTGTACCGTGCGGTCAGACAGGGACTGATGAAGGCTGAAAGCATCCTGCTCGAACCGTGGTACGCTTACAGGATCGAGCTGCCGCAGGACAAGGTAGGAAGGCTCCTTTCCGATCTGGAACGGATGGGGGCGGAATTCGACCCGCCCGAAACGGAGGGGGAAGAGGCGTCGGTCACGGGCCGCGCGCCGGTGGAGACGATGAGGGATTACGGGGAGACTCTCGCCGCCTACACCCGCGGCCGCGGCAGGATGACGGTGGAGACCGCCGGCTTTTTCCCGGCGCGGGATCAGGAGAAGATCGTCCGGGAATCCGGTTATTCTCCGGAAGCCGACGTGGCGAATACGCCCGACAGCGTTTTCTGTTCCCACGGAGCGGGGGTCGTCGTCAAATGGTCGGAAGTGGAGAAATATATGCACCTGCCTTCGATCTTCCGGAAGGAAAAGAAGCCGGAGGAACAGGCAAAGGAAGTCGTGCGCGCCTTTTCCGCCGCGCGGTACGTGGCCGCCCTCAAGCAGGACGAGGAGCTCCTGCGTATTTTCGAACGCACCTACGGCCCGGTGAAGCGCGACCGGGAAAAGGTCATGCGCCCCGCGGAGACCGCGCGGGAAGCG
Organism: Clostridia bacterium; assembly: GCA_017441705.1. GTDB lineage: Bacteria > Bacillota > Clostridia > Oscillospirales > QAMX01 > RUG11797. The sequence goes on from JAFRWU010000013.1 coordinate 16,475, forward strand.
GCCTTCCGGGCTTCTCCCGTGCCGGGCGGCCCCACCTGGCTCCTGGTGGACGGATACAATATCATCTTCGCCTGGGACGAGCTTGCCGCTCTTGCCAAGGAAAATCTGGAGCACGCCAGAAGCGTCTTTATCGACCGGATGCGCAATTTCCAGGGCTTTCTTTCCTCTCCGGTCATCGTGGTGTTCGACGCCTATAAAGTCAAAGGAAATCCCGGCTCGGTGGAGCGCTGCGGCGATCTCGCCGTGGTCTATACCAAGGAAGCCGAGACCGCCGACATGTATATCGAAAAGGTCACCCGGGAGCTGGGGAAACGCCATAAGGTGCGGGTCGCCACCTCCGACGGGCTGGAGCAGATCATCATCCTGAGCCACGGCGCCATGCGCCTCCCGGCCTCGGAATTCCACGACGAGGTGACCGCGGCGGAGGAGGCTATCCGGGAGCTCATCAAAAAGGGGGAGACGATATGACGATCGGCGAAAAGATCAGACAGATCAGGATCGAAGGAAACATGACGCAGGAATAATGCGCGGAGGCGCTCGGCGTAAGCCGTCAGAGCCTTTCGGCGTGGGAGAACGGACGCATTCTTCCGGATTTCAGAAGCATCGTCACACTTTCCGATCTTTTTCACGTCAGCATCGATTCCTTGATCCGTGAAGACGATGCGGTCGTCAACCGCCTGGCGGAGATCGAGGATACGGAGAAGAGCCGAAGGCTTCTGATCCGGCGTATTTCGTCTTTTGCTTATCTTTTGGCGTGGGCTATGGTCGTCGCGATTTACTGGATCGCGGGAAACGCCGGGGAGAACAAGTATGCCGTCGTTGCATATGACGTGATTCTTTACGCCGTTACGGCAATCGTTTCCTTTTTTGCCGGCGCCGACAGAGAATGGGGCGGAAAGAAATGGTTTCTCTCGCTGTTTTTCGGCGTCATGTATTTTTTGGCGGGATATGTCACGTTTGATATTTCAGATTATCTGATCAATGGAGATTTCCATATTCCGGATCTCATCTTCCTGCTCCCGGGAACTGCTCTTTCCATCGCCGGGATCTGCACTGGCGAGATCGCGTCGGCGATCCGGGCAAAAATGGCGCGGAAACGTATGAAGCCATAACGGAACAGGACAATATAGAGTCTTTTCCATTGCCGGGAATGAATCCCGCGCAAAAACGAGAAATGTAAAGTAAGTTTTACGTCATATGTAAAGCTTGTTTTCTTGTTTTTTTCGTAACCCTGTGATAAACTACAGACAACCTCACATGAACGTATCCGGTTTCAGGAGACTGAACGGGGGGAAAGGTACAAAATGTGGAGGATAGGGGGGAGACCGATGGGTCGATATTTGAAAACCAGACTGTTTTTGGCTTTCCTTTGCTGTTCCTTGTGCCTTGGTGTATTCGCTTCCTGCGGGAAGGGGGAAGAAGGCGCAAAGGATACACCCCGCGAAGAGGCAGGAGCATTCCCTGAAGAACTGAGCGAAGTAAACGGCAAGGCGTCGTATACCGGCATGATTTGCCGGTATGCGACGGGGGAAGGCGAAAAGCTTCTGGATATCGCGGAGACCGGGGACGGATTTCTGCTTCTGGTCGGCGTTCCCGCCTCGTTTTCGGCGGAGGACGGTTCGGACCTCTCCTCCGAGGTGCCCGCGTATGACACGTATCTTCAAAAGCTGGATCGTGATTTCCGGGAGGTATCCGTACGGGAAAAAACGCCCGGGGAAAAATCTTACCGGTCGCTGGCATATTTCGGAGAGGATGAGTACGCATTCGTTCTGAATCAGGTCGAAAGCATGGAAAATTTCGCCGAGACGTTTCACCATATCGTCCTTCATAACGGCGAAAGGATCTCCGGGATCTCTTCTCCCTGCGACCGGTACAGCGTCGGAAGCGCCGAGATGTGGACGGACGACGGCGTCCTCTATCTCTGCGGCGGGAGCGCGGGAGAACGGGATCTCTTTATAGACGGAAAAAGGATCCGCATGCCGGAACCCGCAGGCGAGACGTACTGCCGTCTGATCGGCGTCGTATCCCTCCGGGGAAGGATGGCGGCGTTATGCAAAGAAGAAGCCTATCAGGGTCAAAACGGGTACGGCGCGGTTTCCAACAAGGCCCTTCTGATCCCGCTTGAAACCGGGAGAGACCGTCTGGAAGCCGAAGGCAGCGAATGGGACGCGGACCTCACCGGCCTTTGCGCGACCGACGGGACGCTGGGATACTACACAGACGGGACCGTTCTCTGTGCCGCCGACGGGACGCAGAGGTGGAGGATCGCCGATCTCGGCCTTTACGGATTTTCCGCGGATTCCGACGCAAGAAGGCTCCTGCCCCTTTCCGACGGCAGGATCGCCGTGCTTTTTGACGATCAGCTTCTCGTGCTCTCCGAAGGAGAAAGCGGGAAGGAGATCCTTCGGCTCGGCGTCTGCGGGTATGACGATCCGTCAAACGATCTCTACCACGTCACGGCGCGTTTCAATCTGGAAAACAGCCGATTCGGCGTGGAGACCAGAACATATGAAACGCAGGAGAAACTGAATCTCGCGATTCTTGCCGGGGAGGTCGACCTTGTGGCCTCGGGCAATCTTTTCCGTATGCAGAATTACGCGGGAAAAGGGATCCTGTCCGATCTGGAAAAGGCAGTCCCCTCCGTGTTTGAGAAGGGAGTCATACTCGAAAACGTGACGGAAGCTCTGCGGGACGAAAAGGGCGGCGTATATTTTATCCCCCGTGTGTTTTCAGTCTACGGCATGTATCTGAGACAGGATCTTTATCAAAAAACCGGCGGGGAGTTTTCGTCGCTTTCCGCATTCATGGCCTTTTGCCGCGAAAACGGAAGAAGGTATATGAAGACGCGGGAACGGATGAGCATGCTCTACGATCTCGCGCGGGATCCGCGGGAATGGATCGACCGGGACGGAAAAGCGCACTTTACCGACGGCGTGTTTGAGGAGGTTCTGGTATTCTCCAAAGAATGCGCCGCCTCCATAGAAGAAATTGAGAACGCTTTGAATCAACCGGACGACATGAACGTGTTCAGCCTGGAATCTGCGGAACAGGGCGCGCTCTTTGGGGAGAACGCTTTGCCGGGGGACGGCCGCTATCTTCCTGCTCCTTCCGACCGGTGGAAGGGAAGCGATATGGCGGCTCCGTACTTCGTGGGGATCGCGGCGAACGCGTCCTGCCCGGAAGGAGCGGGCGAATTCATGGAGTATCTCCTTCTGCCGCATCCGGATCTTGTCGGGGGCGATACGGATGATTTCGGACGATGGTGCGTGAATCGAGAGGCGTTCGAAGCGAAACTGTCTCGTGGAGTCGAAGAAGCAGAGGACGCTTCGCCGGAAAGGGAAAAGGACGCGGACGCGGTACGGGCGGCGATCCTCTCCTCCGATCATTTCTATTGCCGTGAAAACCCGGTGTACGACGTGATCGCGGAAGAGGCTTCCCGTTTCTTCCGCGGCGAGATCACGGCGGCGCAGGCCGCGGAGTACGTCCAAAACCGCGTGTCGATCTACCTCGCGGAGCAGGGGTAAAACCCTCCCGCCTCATCCGTTAACGGCGTCATATTTATGGAATATAATAGGTATTGCCTTAAACGATCGCCTTGTCCGCCGCGTCGACGCTGAAGAAGATAAAATTTTTTTTAAGAAACAGAACTGCTCTCGATTTGGATTTTGAAATACTATGAATCTTTGTTACTACCGATTGAATAGTACACATAAGAAGCTACTGATGAAACGCTGCTTATCGCTTTTTCTTTCTTTCCTACTTCTGTTCGGCATCGTATCCTGCCGCAGCGGATCTTCCGGCGAAAGCGGAGACCTGACGGGACTTGACGCGGAGGCTTTGGAAACGGGAGATCTGTATACGGCCGAGCGGTACGAATTGAAGGGCGAGGGGATCCACATTCTTGACGCCGTAAGCGACGGGGAAGGTATTCTCGTCCTGGTCGAAGACGCAGAAGGAGAAAGCCGATACATCGCCCTCGACCGCGATTTCGCGGAGATCCCCGCTGACCGGGAAGCGCTTCCAGGTACAAAAGCCGTCGAAAGCGCGGGGGATGCGCTCTATTCCCTCGTCTTTGAAAACAAGGACGGCAGGATCGGTTACAATCTCTATCGTGATAACGAGCTTTATCTGCCGCTTTGGTTCCGCGCGTCAAGCGAAAGAATGATCGTGACGGAAGCAGGCGGCGTCGTCTTTGCCGCCGTTTCCGACGGGTCAACCGGCTGCGCCGTCTGTGTGGGAACGCAGATCCTTTCCGCGCCGGATGAAACGGTGGACGGAAGGACGTTCGCGGCGGAAAGTCTGCTCTCTTTCGGCGGGAAAACGTACGCCGTGATGCGCGCCTTCCGGGAAGAAGAGGCAAGCTATTATCTTGCCCCGCTGGAAGCGACGGCAGAATCACTTCCCGAAGAGGGGACTGCCTTTCCGTGGGAGGTGCTTCCCGCGCTTTCCGCGTCCGGGGACGGTACGTCGTATTTCATCACGAAAGACAGTCTTCTTTCTTACGACGGGGAAAAGGCGGTCGAGATCGCCCGCCTTCCGTCCCTCGGCATCGATCCGGATAAAATCCGGTCGCTTCTCGCGCTTGCGGACGGGCGTTTTCTTCTGGCAGCGGAAGAGGTGCTGATCGAACTCGCCCCGGCGGATAAAGAAGCGAAGGCCGCAGAGAGCGAGAAACAGGAAATCGTCGTCGGATATACGGGAGATTTTGGCCCGGATTATTATCTCAACGACGCCGTCACCGGATTCAATTATAAAAACAGCGATTACCGGGTGATCCTGAAGGAGTATAAAAGCGAAAGCGCCCTGAATCTTGCGCTTCTTTCCCGGGAGGTAGACATACTTGTGGATTTCAGCACGACGAATCTGAACAATTACGCAGCCAAGGGCCTTTTGCGCCCGCTGGAGACTCTGTGTCCGCGTCTGTGTGAGGAGGGAGTCCTGCTTCCGAACGTCGTGAAGGCGTCGAGCATCGGAGGGGCGTGTTACTATCTTCCGCGCTTTTTCACCGTTTCGGGGTGCAGTATCTCCACGCGGGAAATGAACGGAAGGACGGGCTTTGCCTCGGTCGGGGAAATGATCGACTTTGTCAGAAAGATGGACCCGACCGTTCTGAAAAGCAACTGGCGGCCGGTGATGCTGGATCAGTTTGCCTTTGGCGCTGGCAATCTGTGGATCGATTGGGAGACGCGGACGGCGCGGTTTGACGACGGCGAATTTGCAAAGGTGCTGGCATTCTGTCGGGATGCGACCGACGATTACGAGATGAGCCTTCGTTATGCAAAGGATACCTCTTCCGGGGTTTTTTGCGTGACGTTCACCGTCGTCGATTACTATTCCACCATGATCCTTGCGGCGGACGACACAGAAAAGGGTCGGCCGCAGGAAACCTTTTTCCCGATGCCCGTCGCCGGACATGAAGGAGCCTGTATTCATCCGGGGATCCTTCTGGCGGCGGTGAATAACGGAAAGTCGGCGGACGGAGCGGCTGCTTTTCTGGAATATACCATGCTGGATATTCCCTGGAAAGCGGGACAGAGCGCAGCGGGTACAGCGTACTACAGCAAGCTTTCCTGCGTGGAAAAGAATTTGAGAAAAGCGCTCTGTCTGGATGAGCCGGTCGCGAAAAAAGCCAAGGAGATCGCATATGAGATCGTTGCCGGTGCGGATTATTACGTGATGCTCGGGCCGGTTGTGGATATCGTGAAGGAAGAGGCGAACCGGTATTTTGCCGGGGAGATCACGGCGGCGCAGGCCGCGGAGTACGTCCAAAACCGCGTGTCGATCTATCTCGCGGAGCAGGGGTAAAACCCTCCCGCCTCATCCGTTGACGGCGTCATATTTATGGAATAGAATAGGTATTGCCTTAAAACGATCGCCTTGTCCACCCCGTCGACAATGAATGCATTGTTCAATATTTGATTCTTTGAAACGGGAGGCTGAAATGAAACGTAAAACCGTCGTCGTCGTATCTCTTGTGATCGGGATCCTTCTGCTGCTTTTCCTTCTGGCGTTCCTGATCCTCTATACGGGCGTACCGCTTCACCGCGATTTCACCTTTTCGGTCATCCGGGCCGGGGAGGAGCAGTCCTCGGCGACGGTGCTCGTGCAGGCTGACGGGACCTTGAAATACAATCTCTTCACCCTGTCCCCGGTGGAGTTTCGGGGGCGGGTCATCGCCTACGGCGACGCGAAGGGACGGTATCTTCCCACGGAACCGCCTTTCTTGTCCGTATTCTTCCAAAAAGGCGGAATTATGACCCTGATAGAGGACGATCCCGCGTGGCCTTACGACGCGGTGGGAAGATGGGCGTTACAAGGGAGGCGCATTCTTCTGGTCGAGAAGGATGGGGACTTTCTGACCGGTACGGTCTTCGTAAGCGACGCCCGGATGACCAGAAGCGAGCTTTCAAGCGTTTTTCACCCTTGACAAGAAAGCCATACGATACGGTACTGCCCGTATCCGCTCAAAAAGCGGGTAAGGACCCAAACGAGCAGGAGATCACTCAACGCATGAGTGATCTCCTGCTCGATTCTCATTTTTTCTTTTTTGTCTGCCCCGGCAATTGACGGAGAGCCTTCTTATTCCGTATTGCGGGCAGGGGGGAAACGAAGCTCCGGGTTTCCCGGAAGGATCATTTCTCCAGGACCTTCTTCAGCTTCGCGAAACGCGGAACGCCGTTCACGAAGGGGGGATGCGCCTCGCCCTGGATCAGGGGCAGAGCGTACTCGATGTATTTTTCGTTCAGGCCGTTGCCCTCTTCGTTGATCCAGTCCAGCGGGATCTTCTTTTCGGTGTTGGCGACGATTTCCAGGGGCAGGAGCTTGATCTCGAACTTGTATCCGTTTTCGCCTCTTTCGCAGACGCAGCCCGCCATCAGGTCGGTCTTGCCTTCGAAGGCGGCCAGGGCGGCGGCGCGGCCGGCGGCGTAGGATTCCTCCACGTCGGTGGCGGAGGCCATGTGCGCGGCGCAGCGCTGCAGGAGCGAGAACTCGATCCCGCGCACCTTGGCGCCGGTCTCCTTCTTCACGATGTTGGCGAGGGTGGCGGCGAGACCGCCGAGCTGGGCGTGGCCGAAGCTGTCCTTGGAGGAGGCCAGATCGGAGCCGTATTCGGAAATATACTTGCCGTCCTTGTCGTGGATGCCCTCGGAAACGGCGACGATGACCTTGCCGTTTTCGGCGTAAATGCGCTTCACGTCGGCGAGGAACTTCTCCATGTCGAAATCGACCTCGGGCAGATACACCAGATCGGGCCCGCAGCCGAAGTAGGAGGCGATGGAGGCGGAGGCGACGAGCCAGCCGGCGTTGCGGCCCATGATCTCCAGGACCGTGATCATGCCGGTGTCGTACACACGGGCGTCGTGGTAGACCTCCATGGTGGAGGTGGCGATATACTTGGCCGCCGAGGCGTAGCCCGGGCAGTGGTCGGTGCCGTAAAGGTCGTTGTCGATGGTCTTCGGAATGCCCATGCAGCGGACCGGGTAGCCGTTCTTCAGCATGAACTTCGAGATCTTGTTGCAGGTATCCATGGAGTCGTTGCCGCCGTTGTAGAAGAAATAGCGGATGTTGTGCTTCTGGAACACCTCGAGGATGCGGCGATAATCGGTATCGTCGGTTTCGGGATCCTTCAGCTTGTAGCGGCAGGAGCCGAGAGCCGAGGACGGAGTGTTTTTCAGGAGCTTCAGCTCGTCGCGGTCTTCCTCGTCCATGATATAGAGCTTGTCGTCGAGCAGGCCTTTGATGCCGTTGGCCATGCCGTAAACGCGGGTGACGACGTCGGAATCGAGGGCGGCTTCAATGGCGCCGAGCGCGGAGGCGTTGATCACCGAGGTGGGGCCGCCGGACTGGCCGATGACGGCGGCGCCGATGAGTTTTTCCATATGCATGCAATCCTTTCTGTCTTACCGGGAATTCTTGTGCCATTGTAGCATACTTTTGCGCCCATTGCAAGGGCGCGGGCGGAATTTTCGGGAAGAAGGTCGAAATCCCGGAGAATTTCCCCTTGTTCTTTTGGCCCCGGTATGATATACTGAACCGGTATGATGAACATATATTCGTCTTTTGGGGGAGGAATCGGCGCATGATCGTTCTGGGCATCGACCCGGGATACGCCACGGTGGGCTTCGGCGTGGTGCACGCCGTGGGCGACCGGATGAACGCCCTGGCCTGGGGTGCGATCCAGACCGCGGCGGAAACCCCCTTTCCCGAAAGGCTTTCCGATATCTTCGACGGCGTGACCGAGCTGATCGAAAAATTCAGGCCCGACGCCGTCTCGATCGAGGAGCTGTTTTTCAACACCAACCAGAAGACCGTGATCGGCGTGGGACAGGCGCGCGGCGTCATCGTCCTGGCCTGTCAGAAAAAAGGGGTCCCGATCTCCGAATACACGCCGCTGCAGGTCAAAAGCGCGGTGGTCGGATACGGACGCGCCGAAAAAAAGCAGGTGATGGAGCTCACGCGGGTGCAGCTCAATCTGGGGAAAACGCCCAAGCCGGACGATGCGGCCGACGCGCTGGCCCTTGCCATGACGCACGTCCGCACCTTCGCCTCCCAGCTTTACGAAAAATAAACGAAGCTCGATTTGAAAATCAAGAGAAGGGGGATCCCGTTTTGTTTCAGTACGTTGAAGGAAAATGCGCCGCCGTCGGCCAGAACCTCGCGGTGATCGACGTGAACGGCGTCGGCTTTGCCGTTTCCACCTCCATGACCACCCTCGGGAATCTGAAGGTCGGGGAAAAGGTAAAGCTTTTCACCTATCTTTCGGTCCGGGAGGACGCGCTCGAGCTTTTCGGCTTTTCCTCCGAGGAGGAGCTGCGCGTCTTCAGGCTCCTGATCTCGATCTCCGGGGTCGGGCCGAAGGTGGCTCTCGCGATCCTTTCGGTGACCACGCCCTCTTCTCTGGCGCTGGCCATCGCCACGGAGGATCTGAAGACCCTGACCAACGCGCCCGGCGTGGGCAAAAAGCTGGCCGGACGCATCGTCCTGGAGCTGAAGGACAAGATGCTGAAGGAAAGCGCGGGCTTCTCCTCCGGCGAGCTGAATCTCCCCGCATCGACCGGCGACGGAAAAGAAGGCGAAGCGGTGGAAGCCCTGATGGTCCTCGGGTATTCGCGGCCCGAGGCGCTCAAAGCCATCGGCGGCGCGCCGGCGGGCAGCTCGGTGGAGGATATCATCCGCTACGCCCTGAAAAACCTGGTGATCCCGTACTGAGCCGGGACGTCTGCAAGACGACAACGATCTGACCGAAGGAAAGGAAGAAACCGGCATGCCCATTGAATTTGACAGCGATCAGTTTGACGAAGCCGAAGAGCGAATGGTCACCTCCCGGGTCCTGGCGGAGGACGACAACGAGAACAGCCTGCGCCCCCAGAGCCTGAGGGAATACTTCGGGCAGGAAAAGATCAAGGATATGCTGCGGGTGTTCATCGACGCGGCGAAATTCCGGAACGAGCCTCTGGATCACACCCTGCTTTACGGCCCGCCGGGGCTGGGCAAGACCACTCTGGCCGGCATCATCGCCGCCGAAATGGGGGTCAACATCCGCACCACCACCGGACCCGCCATCGAGAAGCCGCGGGATCTGGCGGCGATCCTGACCAATCTGAACGAAAACGACATCCTCTTCATCGACGAGATCCACCGCCTCAACCGCACGGTGGAGGAGGTACTGTATCCGGCGATGGAGGATTTCATGCTGGATATCATCGTGGGACAGGGACCCGCGGCGCGCACCATCCGCATCGATCTGAAGAAATTCACGCTGATCGGCGCCACCACCCGCGCGGGCCAGCTTTCCAGCCCCCTTCGCGACCGGTTCGGGGTGCAGTTCAAGCTGGATCTCTATTCCAACGCGGAGCTGGAGCAGATCGTCCGCCGCAGCGCGGGGATCCTGGGGATCCCGGTGAAGGATCCCGCTCCCGGCGAGGTCAGCGGCACCTACGAGATCGCCCGCCGCAGCCGCGGCACCCCGCGTATCGCCAACCGCCTTCTCAAGCGCGTGCGCGATTACGCCCAGGTCCGCTCCAACGGCGTCATCGATAAAGACATCACCGATATCGCCCTGCAGGCGCTGGACATAGACAAACTGGGTCTGGACGCCATCGACAGGCGGCTTCTTCAGAGCATCATCGTCAATTTCGGCGGCGGACCTGTGGGGCTGGAGACCCTGGCCTACACCATCGGGGAGGAGACCGTCACTATCGAGGACGTCTATGAGCCTTATCTGATGCAGCTCGGCTTTTTGAGCCGCACGCCCCGCGGCCGGTGTGCGACCCCTGCGGCTTACGCGCATATGGGGATCCCGTACCAGGCTCCGTCCGGGAACCAGGATGCCGACCAGATGACCTTCGGCGTGGGGAAATAATCGAGCGGGAGCAATAACATAGACTTGAGGCACATTTCGGAGGCTCGGAAACCCGCATAAATACTGGGTTTTTGAAATCCGGAAACGGCGTTTGGCAGCGTTTTGGCGGCATCTGAAATAATCCCATCAAATAACGATAA